>CAISTY010000215.1 GCA_903888515.1 Akkermansiaceae bacterium
GATACGGTGCAGGACGCGGATGGTAACATCTATCACACGGTGAAGATCGGCAACCAGATATGGACCGTCGAAAACCTCATAACCACCAAGTTCAATGACGGCACCCCGATTCCCAATGTGAACGACGCTGAAGTATGGAAGGGTCTCTCCACCCCGGGCTTCTGCTACTACGAAAACAAGCCCAACCATGGAAAAACCTACGGCCTTCTCTACAACTGGTATGCCGCCAGCTCTGCGAAGATCGCGCCAAAGGGATGGCGGGTTCCAACGATTGAGGAGCAGTTCGTGCTCAGAGACTATCTCGTCGCCAACGGCTTCAACTACGACGGCACCAAGGACGGAAACAAGGTCGCCAAGGCGATGGCGACGCAAACCGAATGGCCCTATCTGGAAAAGGACGCCTACGGCAATGCATTGCCGGACCTCGTCGGGATGATCGGCAACAAGCCGGAAACAAACAACAAGTCGGGATTCTCCGCCCGCCCCTCTGGATGCCGCTGGAACGACGGTAGCTTCCATGCGGGCGAAACCAGCGTTTACTGGTGGAGTGCCACTCCCCACGATGATTCGCACGCGTGCCACACCAGCCTCCACACCTGGTTCGCGAAATTCGGCGACAACCATCACCACAAGAGATCCGGTTTCTCCATCCGCCTGATCCGCGACGATCAGAAAGGCAGGGGGGATGAGACGATGCAGCAACCTGCCTCTGCCCCGAGGGCCAAAGCCTTTGGCGATCCGGACAAGGTCGATGTTCTTGTCGTCACGAGCGGACATCACTTTGATCGTGAGTCGTTCTTCGGCATCTTAAAAGGCGACGACATCACCTGTTCCGAGTTTGTTCTCAAGGATGAGAGCGAGATATTCGAGGACATCGGTGATTGGAAATACGACGTCATCATGCTCTACAACATGACGCAGAAGATTTCCCCGAAGCGGCAGGAAAACTTCGTGCGGCTCCTGAAGGAGAATGGCATCGGTGTGGTGGTGGTGCATCACGCCCAGGCCGCGTTTCAAAGCTGGCGGGAATACCATCACATCATCGGGACGGCCTATATCTACTTCGACGTGGAGATTGACGGGAAGCCCTGGCCGCACGGCAAGGTCCATGAAGGCTTGAACATCCCCGTCTCAGTGCGGGATGACCAGCACCCGATCACCCGTGGCATGAAGGATTTCAAGATCACCGATGAAACCTACAAGGGCCGCTGGTGGGCGAAGGACAACCACGTCCTGCTGACCACGAACCACCCGGAAAACGACGAGCCCATCGCCTGGACGCGCCAATACGGGCGCTCGCGGGTATTCAATATCCAACTCGGGCACGATGCTGGCGCATACAATTGTCCCGAATACCGCAACCTTCTCGTCCGCGGCGTCCGCTGGACCGCCGGGGCGATCCAATAGAATTGAATATGAGAATCCATCGGAGAAACTAGAAACAACACAATGAATACTAAAAAAATACAAACAAACACCCGGATTCATCCCGGTGCTTCCCGCCAGACGCTGTCTTGGAAAAACAGGGCTGCAACTCTGACCATGCATGCTACAGCAACACTCGCAATCATGATGTTGCCGGCCTCCTCAATCCGCGCTGCGGACACGAAAGGCGGTGCTGATGGAACCATGATGGACGCGGATGGGAATGTCTATCACACGGTGAGGATTGGCAGTCAGGTCTGGACAGTCGAAAACCTCAGAACCACCAAGTTCAATGACGGCACCCCGATTCCCAATGTGACCGACGCTGAAGCATGGAAGGGCCTTTCCACTCCCGGCTTCTGCTACTACGAGAATGACCCGGAGAATGGTAAAAAATACGGGGCGTTGTCAGAACTGTTCGGCATGATTTCTGCTGCGAATTCGGTGGCGTCGTGAAAGAGCCCGTGATTTTCATGGAGGCGACCACGACACTTGGTTTTACCACGGTGTTTTCACGTGGGAACGTGCCATCTGGGCACGCCAAACCCGGGAAGCGCCTTGGCGGCGACTCCCTCGCAATCCTCACTTGGCGGTTTTTTCCAAACCTAACAAAGTCATTACTTCCTCCAGTTCCGCGTGGCCC
>CAISTY010000216.1 GCA_903888515.1 Akkermansiaceae bacterium
TCACACTTCCTGACCTCGGCGGAAAATGATTTGGCACTTTTTGGCGTTTCAGGCGAGTTCGTAAATCATGCGCGCATGGGTTTCGGGGTGGAGGAAATCGAGTTGATTTAATTCGGCGAGGAGGGTGCCGATGGCCTTGTCGTGAGCCGGACTGGCCATGCGGTGGATGCGGATGGTCAGGGTGTTTGCTTGTTCATCGGGTTCGATGTCGGCAGCGGAAACAAAGAGCTCCCGGATCAAGGCCCGCGCCTCGTCCTCCTTGGCCAGATGCGGGCGCAACAGCCCGACGAGCGCTGTCTCGGCGCGATAAGCGATCATCTTGATGGTGTCTGTTAGCATCTTTCCGAGCGGAACGAGTTGCCGCGGGCGTTGGTCTTCTGGCAGTGAGGCGATGGGCACTTTCCGGGGCGTGTTGCGCCGCTTGATGCGCAAGTCGGCCGTGTCGGTTTCCAACCTTTGGATGTCCTGAAGCGTTTCGGCCTGCAACTGAATGTCACCACCGCCGTTGTGGAGGGTCGCCGCGCCGAGTTTGGCATGGAGCTTGCGGATGCTTCGGCGGTTGTCTGCCGCGGCCTTGTCCAATGCGCGCCAAGCGGGGTTGACCACCTCGACTGTGCCAGGAATCTCCTCGTTTCCATACTGCACAAGTCCATCGATGTCATAGTGTTGCATCATATACTTGAAGAAGTTTTCCTGGCACCATCTGGAGAACATGCGACCTGCCACGACCGGATTTTCCAAGCCCCGTGCGGTAGTGATGACCACGGTCTGGTGCCCGGTTTGACTCAAACAGCGGATCTCCAGAACCGGGATCGAGCCGCCGGTGCCCGACAGCAGGGTTGGTCTGGAAGCGAGTTTCATGTGCGTCGAACCGCCGCCAGGTACAGGCACTTCGGTTTCCGTGAACTCGCTTTCAGGCCACTGGTCCTTGACATCCTTGCGATAGGAGATGGCACCGATGCGCTGCTCCCAGAGCTTGGAGAACAAGCTGTGGGTCGCCCCCTCGCGGTCAAAGATGATTACGAACCGTGCCAGCAGCGGATCGGCGTCGAGTTGTGCCTGGGTCGGTTGGCCCGGGACGCTGGCTAACAACTCGGGGACGATATCCTCTAACAACGTGGCGGCCAGTCCGTCGGTGACGGTTTTGGAGACCACGAAAAACGGCCGCCCCAGCGCGTCGTTGATCCAGTAATCCGTGGTGCCTCTCAGGCAGAGCCGTTCGCGTGAGACATAGCGCCGGGGCAACAGTGCATCCGCGCCATGATAGACGCGCACATGGCCGTCCACATAAAGGTATCCGGCTTCCTGCGGGTCGGCCTCCATCCATTTGCGAGAAAGTTCGCGCATCCACTCGTGCGGAGTACCGTTGTCGGCCATGAGCGCGATTTTCTCGCGCAAGGTGCGCACCTCCGGCACGCGGTCGAGGCCGACCACCTTGCCCAGTTCGCCGGGAGGAAGATGCCGGAGTCCTTCGGGCCGGCGGATCCGCGCCAGCGCCATGAACCCCAGGACGGTTAGAACGTGCAGGGTGCTATAGAAGCCCTTGGGCAACGACAGATGCCGGCCCATGCCGCTGAGCAGACCGTTGCCACACAACGCGGGAAGGCCCGCGAGCAGACCGCCCATGTTCACATCCCGACATGGCTCGAAGCGTGTGACGGCACCGCCAATCAAACCAAGCGCCGCCGCCATGCGCTCGTCGGCCCGCGTGCAGGCCGTGCCCATCCCCGCCGCCGCCAGCGCGTCCGTGCGGCTGCGCTCAGACTTGGTCGTCCCCTCCGCGCCGCCTTGCGTGGCCGCCGCCCCTGTCGTGGCCGTCCTGACGACACGCCCGCCACTCACCGCCTTGCGCAGGGTCGATTCATTCACGCCGGTTAGGCGGGCCGCCTCTGGAATCGAATTTCCCGCATTGAGATGCCGTTGACATTCCATGATTTTTTCCGGGCTCATCACCGCGCTGCCGCGCCCGGGGTGGGGCCTATAAAAGGAACCTGGACCCTTCTCGTCCAACTGCCGGATCCAATGCATGAGGGTCCTGCGTGGGATCCCCAGAGAGGAGGACTCCACCTCGCAGACGCGCACATGCCGGTTGGCAATGAGTGACGCGATGATGAATCGCTGTCCGGCGGCGTCCGCCACGGCATGCGAAAAATAGTTGTCGGCCCCAACGAAATACGTGACCAGTCCCTCCTTCTTGAGCACGCTCAGGACCCCGCCTATTCGAATTGCACCGTCGGGAAATCCCTGCAACATTAGCTGCGGCATGGTGGTGCTTCTTTGGTTTTCGACCCCGAGTGGGGTTGTTGTTTTTTCACACCCGGAGAATTCCACCATGCCACCTTGCTTGTCACGCACGACAATATGCCCGACCTCGCCGATCTTGAACCGGTCCGGTCATCTCCAAAATGTGCCAAGTCATTTTCCGGCAACAATCGTCAATTCCTCGACAATTCTAAGTCGAGGTCAGGAAGTCTGA
>CAISTY010000217.1 GCA_903888515.1 Akkermansiaceae bacterium
GGATGCTCCAGCTACGCTGCGATTTCCGCGTCCCGGCTGTTGGCTCAGGGATTCCGCCACGCAGATGAGACCGGGATCAGAACGCGGCGTTGGGGAACTCGGCAAAACCCGGCGCAGCCGTGACTGGCATGGCCGCAGACAACCCACGGGGCGCGGTCAGAACATAGGTATAGCGACTCATTGGCTGGCGAGTCTGGAGACTCGCGCTCCGGCGTGAGACACGCATCCGCAATTGGATTCCTGATAGTTTGTCTCACAAATGATCCTACCCGCGCGTCCAATATCTCCATGGTTTGAACAGAAGCCCGCAAAGGACGCGAAGGATTACACAACATGCAAGCAGCTCTTCCTTCGCGAGCTTCGCGTCCTTCTGTTAAAAATCCTCATTACCCCCCAATCCCCGCGCGTCCAATATCTCCATGGTTTGAACAGACGGGTCATGTCCGGTTTCAAGCGTCGCGCCGCGACGCAGGTTTCATGATGGATGGCGCAGTCCGTGGGTTGAAACCCACGGCGCAGTCGCGCCGCGACCCAGAGGGGGCTCGGAAATGCATAAAATGTGGATCATGATCAGGGCACTGACCATGTTCCCCTCCGCCTCACGCACCACAGGAATGTGGTGCCTCCTTATGTTAGAATCCATGATTTTACCGCAGCATGATTTCGGCCAATGCCAAGGAGCGTCGGATGGGCGTGGTGTGGGCGATTCTTGCGCAGCGCATGGGCGTGCGCTCCCGGCGGTAGCGCGCCACCTGAAGAGGACGGCGGCGGATCATTGGCGGCGAGTCTGGAGCAGAAAAAAGAAGAGGGGAACGGGCAGCTCGCCCGTTGGGTACCCGTTAGTTCTTGATTTTCACGTTGCGGAACCAGACGGTGGCAGCGCCGTGTTTGCCTTGTAGGCCGATGAAGCCCTTGGTGGGCAGTTCGGCACATGGAGTGCTGAGCCAGTTGGGAATGCCAGAGCCGTCGGGGTTTTTCCTGGCGGAGGTCCAGAGGGCCATGTCCATGTCCGCAGTGAGTTCGCCATTGAGCCAGACCTTTACTTTCTTGCCCATGGCTTCGATGGTCATGCGATTCCACTCGCCGGGTTTTTTGGTCATTTGTTTGGCCGGTGCCAAATGGCCGAAAATGCCGCCGCCGTGCCAAGTGGGTGCCGCCTTGGCCCATCGCTCGGCGAAGGGATCCGCGATCTGGACTTCCAAGGATTTGGGGATCCAGTTCTTGGTGTCGGTGCAATAGATGATGACACCGCTGTTGGTGACATCGGCGGTTTTAAACTCGAGATCGAGGGTGAAATTCTCATGTTGCGTCTTGGTCCAGATGCATTGGTCGGCGGTGGCGGTGAGTTCCCCCCCGGTGATCGACCAGACGCCGTCGGGTTTGTCGGCATTGGCGAGATCGGGAGCAAACAAGGGCTTCCATTCGGGCCCGGTCGCCTCGGGTTGGTTTTGGGCATGGGCCACGGCGGTGAATGCCATGAGCACGGCAAGGATATGTGTTGGTTTCATAAGCAGTGGAATCAGATTGCTGAAATTGTGCTAGTTGGCAAGCCATTACTATTGATTTTAACACATTATGTTTTTTTCTCCTGCGTCTGCATGTTTTTCATGTTATTATCTCAGATCCAATTCACACAAAACTGAAAGACCCGCAGTCCTGGAAACGTAAGATGTACAGCCCTTAACCTGTTTCCAAAGCCCCTGTAATCCTGAATCACTGAATCACTGACATGAAAATCGCATCCCGGACCCATTATCGTCAATTTGCTGATCGCGTGATTGCCCCTGCGGCGGCATCGCACATCGTTCCCTGCGGCGTGCCCGCGCCAAAGCGTTCCCGCCAGCCGCTGCGCATCGCACGTATCGCCGCGTGCTTTGCCGTTGGGAGCGTCATGCTCCCGGTTTCCCGGGCTGCAGCCGGATCGTTGGTGGTTCCCGCCTGGGCGTTCTCCCGCGGCAATGCGCTGATCCATGCGAGTCCGGATCCAATTGCCGATGCCGCACCAGTGGTGAGCGGCGGACCCGAGCAACCCTGGGGATGGAGGCTCGAATACGACCTCGAAGTCCCGGTCGCCGGCAAATACACCCTGCAGGTTTGTTACGCGGCGGCCGAGGCGCGGCCGATTGAGGTGTTTTTCGACGACCAGGACCTGGGCACTTGTTGCATCGGCGTCACCCTCGGTCCGGCATCCTCTGGAAAACCGGCCGAAGTCACCTGGAACAGCAGCGGCGCAAAATGGGAAATCGTCCGCAAGAATTATGATGGCACTGTGACCCTGACACTCACCAAGGGGAAACATACCATGATGTTCACCCGTCGCGGGCCGCTGCCTCACCTGCTGGCCCTGCGGCTGGACACCCCGGAGGCATTCCCGGCGGATTGGAAACCGCCCCAGTACACCGTGCGGGATCCCGACAGCATTCCGGCCGCATCCCGCACGGCCTTCCAGGCTCCGGGCGGTGTGAACGATGCGATCCTGAGGCTGCCCATCGAGGTGATGACCGGTTTCGGATCATGCGAGATTCCCGCGTGGTCATTTGATCGCGGCAATGCCCGGATTTATGCCAGCCCCGACCAATATGCCGATGCCGGACCGATTGTGGGCAGCGACCCCCAGCAGACCGAGGCGGGGTTCGTGGAATACGACCTCGACTTCCCCGCTACCGGAGAATACACCCTTGCGGTTAGTTATGCGGCAGCCGAGGCGCGGCCGGTGGATGTTTTGTTAGACAACCAGAGCCAGGGCACGTGCTGCACCGGCGTCACCTTCGGCTCGGCACCCTTTGAGCAACCGGCAACATTCACATGGAACAGCAGCGGCGCGTTGAAGAAGTGGGAAGCGCTGTCCAAGCAGGGACGGTCCGTCAAGCTGTCGGCCACCCAGGGAAAGCACACGCTGAAGTTCACCCGCAACGGTCCGCTTCCTCACCTGATGGCCCTGCGTCTGGATGGTTTGCCGACGGAGCAACGTGCCCGCAAGGTGCGCAACCTAGACAGCGTCCCGGCCACACAGCGCACCGCCTTTCTGCCGCCGGACGCCGTGAACACCGGGGCCTTGCGGTTGGCCATGGAAGACATGATCGCAACCCTCGGCACGCAGTATCCCGGCGGCCCGCAATATCTGGAGCGATTGGCCGGGTTGGAAAAGAAACAGAAGGCTTCAGAGGGTGGTCCGGCCGAGGAGCAACAGAAGATCGAAGACGCCCTGAAGTCGCTGCGGCGCGAAGCCATGCTAGCCCATCCGGAGTTGAAGTTTGACAAACTCCTGTTCGTCAAACGAATACCTTTCACAGGCAACACCTATCAGGATTCCCAAGCCAACCAGGAAGGCGGCAATCTCTGCATCCTCTCGCCGGTCACCGCAGACGGCAAGGTCACCACGCTCGTGCCGGAACTCGACGGCGGAATATTCAGCCGCTTCGACCTGTCATTCGACGCCAAGAAGGTGATCTTCGGCTACAAGAAGAAAGACAAGGCGTTCCGTATCTATGAAATAGATATCGACCCTGCGGCCGGAAAAATGCTGCCCGGCAGTTTGCGGCAACTCACCTTCGGCAGCGACGAGGAGACCGAGGCGGTCCGCTTATACGGCGCACAAAACGCCAAGGATCACGGCCTTGACGATATGGACCCGTGCTATCTGCCTAACGGCAAAATCATCTTCACTTCCACCCGCTCGATGCGCAACGTCTTCTGCAATCCTTCCGTCGTCACCACCCTGTACCTGATGGACGCCGACGGCAAGAACATGCACTGCCTCTCGGGAAGCCCGCTCAACGAAATCGACCCTTGCATGCTGGACGACGGCCGGGTCGTGTACACGCGCTGGGAGTATGTGGACAAGGGGCTGGGCAACGGACAGAGCCTGTGGGCGATGCGCCCGGACGGCAGCAACGTCGAGCACCTGTATAAGAACAGCATCGTCCGACCGGCCCAGATGCTCAACGCCCGCAGTATCCCTGGCAGCCAGCGACTCGTCACGGTCGGGGCTCCGCACTGTAACGGTCGGGTGGGAGGCCCTGTGATTCTGGTCGACTATCGCGCGACCCGCAGCGGTCCCGAAGCCATGACCTGCATCAATCCCGAAATCGGTTATATGTGCATGAACCTGACCAAATCCGATATGGGATTTTTCCGCGAGCCCTATCCGTTTTCGGAAAAGTTCTTTCTTGTTTCCCACCGGCCCGGGCCACCCGCCAAGGACTACGGGATTTATGTGTTGGATGGATGGGGCAACCGGGCGGAGCTCTACATGGACCCGAAGTTATCTTGTTTTCAACCGGTGCCGCTGCGGCCGCGCGCCAAGCCCAGCGAGATCTCCTCGCTCGAAAACATCGACACGAAACAGAAACAGGAAAAAACCGGGACGGTGTTTTTGCAGGACGTCTATCAGGGGCTGGCGGGCATCGAACGCGGTCGGGTCAAGTACTTGCGGGTGATGGGGGCCCTGCCCTGGCCATGGAGTGAGAATGGTATCTTCCGCGTCAGCATGGCAGGAGATGTCCACCGCAAGAAGGTCTATGGCATTGCCAAAATCCACGCAGACGGATCGGCCTGTTTTACCGTGCCGGCCGGTGAAAACCTCCTTTTCCAGGCACTGGATGAAAATTATATGCAGTTACAGCATATGCCTACTTTCATCAACCTGAGACCGGGCGAAAACAGATCCTGCATCGGCTGCCACGAACCGCGCAAAAATGCGCCGGGAATCGCGAGCGTCGCGCCACTGGCCTTGGGCCAGCCCGCGCAGGCACTTGACCCGCAGCCGGGCGAAACCGGGCCTTTCATGGTCCATTACCCCGAGTATGTCCAGCCAGTCCTGGACAAGCGATGCGTCGCTTGTCACAGCGGCGCCAACCCCAAGGGCCGGCTCGACCTGAGCGGTGAGATAACCAACGAATGGAACCGCTCCTACGAGAATCTTGTCGGCAAGGCACTGGTCAGTATGCGGGACTGTCGCTACGGCAGGGCCGGCTTCCGCCCCGAACCGCCACTGAGCTTCGGATCTCACTTCAGCAAACTGGTCGATCAAATCCGCCATGATCCGTGCAAGGCGGATCTCACCCGCGAGGAGTTTATCAAGATCGTCACCTGGATCGACGCCAATTCACCATACCTCGGGAAATACGGCGTTCAGGGGGGCAGCAAGAACTAACACATGCCTGTGGTCCATGGGGGGCTCAAATGTTCAGAACTCAGCAATCCACCTCGTTTGGGTCGAATGGCCGAGCAAGTTCAATTCCCTCAAAGGTAGGGACGGTCGGCCTCGGCCGTCCCACTTGTCCGCCGGATGGCGGTGCGAATGGAGGGAGCTTGATTCGCTAAAATCCATGCGCTTCCTCCGTGTCCTTTCAGGCCGCAAGGCCAGTCACGGCGCGGCGAGGCCGCCACGCCCTACCATTTCAGGGAATCCGGCTTGCTCGACACTACGGCGTTTCCGAGGTCAAATGCTGATTGGATGTTGAGATGGCGTTCCGTCACTTCAACAATCAACAATCGGCAATCATCAATCGAAGGGGTTTCCGAATAGTATGCAATCTGCTTGGCGGGCTACACTAGAGAGGCCCTGTCCGGTCCGCCGATTTGTCCGCCCGCACGGGCGGTGCTGATGAGCGGAACATGGTCCGCACATGGGATGCTCACCCACGGGGGCCGTCACGGAGGGGCCAACGACCAGCGCCCCATGCCTCCTTCGTGTTGGCGCATCTTTCGCAGGCGAGTCTGGAGACTCGCGCTCCGAAAGATGCGACCGCCACTCCCTGCCGGTTATTCCGCTTGCCCCGGTGCCGCGAAAATGGGATGTCATGGCGTGTGAATGAGGAGGATGCGATGCGGGAATCCGAAATGGGTCGGTCGTTTTCCGCCAGTTTTCGTTTTTCACGCGCCTGTCCCTTGCCATGACTTCGCACAACCCCGTTAAAACGCTCGCCACGCTGATGGTCTCCACAATTCTATCGGGCTCGGTGTGGGCGCAGGACGCCACGGTGCTGGAAATTGAGAACATCGTGCAAGCCGCGGCGGGCAGCAAGGGCGAGTGGACCCAGGCGGTACAACAACAATCGCTGGCTGTGGGCGACCGCATCCGCACCCGGCAACGCAGCCGCGCCACCGTGGCTCTCACCGGGCTTTACTCGGTGCGCCTCGATCAATTCACCACCATCGGCATCACGCCCGGCTTGGTGGACGCCAAAAAGCCGAAGCTGGATCTGAGCGGAGGCGCGGCCTTCATCTTCAGTCGCGAAAGGAACGCCGAAATGGATGTGAGATTGCCCGCCGCCAACGCGGCCTTGCGCGGCACCCAGCTTTTCGCGCAGGTGTTAGCCGGCGGAAAATCACGCGTCCAAGTACTCGAAGGCCGCGTGGAATTGAAAAACACCGCGGGACGTCTCATGTTAGAGACTGGCGAGGCGGGCGAGGCCATCCCCGGCCAGGCACCGCGCCGGACGGCGGTGATCGAGGCCAAAAACATCCTGCAATGGGCACTCTATTATCCCGCCGTACTCGACCCCGCGGATCTGCGCCTGCGGGACGCCGCCACGCCGGCCGCGGCCAAATCCCTGACCGCCTACCGCCGGGGAAACTTGTTAGGCGCGGTGAAATACCTGCCGGCGCGCGCCCCTGATGGGGCGGACGAACGGCTTCTCCACGCCGGGGTGCTGTTGGCCGTGGGCCGGCTGGACGAGGCCCGCGGCCTGTTAACCGGGGTGCCAAAAAACCATCCCGGCAGGCGGGCGCTCGACCGCATGATCGCCGCGGTGCTGCTGGAGCCGGCCGACGCATGGCCGCTTGATTCTATCAAGACCGCCGCGGAGGCGCTGGCCGAGAGTTATTACCTCCAGGCGCTGGCGCAACTCGAGCCCGCGCGGCTGGCCGCACTGCGCGCCACCGCACTGGCACCTGACAACGGGTTTGCCTGGACCCGGTTGGCCGAGTTGGAATTCTCTGCGGCCCATAACAAGCAAGCCCGCGCCGCCATCGAAAAAGGCCTTGCTCTAACACCTGACAACGCCCGCGCCCATGCCCTGCGCGGGTTCATCCTGAGTTCTGACAACCGGATCGACGAGGCGCGGGCGTCGTTTGAAACTTCGGTTAGGCTGGATGGCGCATTCGGCAACGGTTGGCTCGGACTGGGTCTCACGAAAATCAAAAAGGGCGAACTGCAGGCCGGGCGTGCCGATCTGCAGACCGCCGCCACCGTGGAACCTACATCCTCCCTCTTTCACAGTTATCTGGGCAAGGCGATGAGCCAGGACGGCCGCAAGGTGGAGGCCGCCAAGGATCTCAAACTCGCCCGCACCCTCGATCCCAACGACCCCACCCCACTGCTCTACTCGGCCATCGAAAACCAACAGAACAACCGGACCAATGTCGCCATTGCCGAACTCGAGGAATCGATCCGCCTCAATGACAACCGCCGCATCTACCGGTCTGGGTTCCTGCTCGACCAGGACCGCGCCGTTAGAAACGCCAACCTGGCGCGGATCTATCAGAATGCCGGGATGAAGGAAGTGGCGGTGCGCGAGGCGACTCGCGCCGTGGAAAACGATTACACCAATGCCTCGGCCCACCTCTTTCTATCCAACTCGTTCGACGCCCTGCGCGATCCCGACCGCATCCTGCTGCGCTACGAGACCCCGTGGTTCAACGAGCTGCTGTTAGCCAACCTGCTGTCGCCGGTCGGCGGCGGCCCGCTGTCGCAGTTCGTCTCGCAGCAGGAATACTCGAAGTTATTGGAAGCCGACGGCATCGGCGGCAGCATCATCACCGACTGGCGGAACACCTCGGACCTGCGCACCACGGCCTCGGTTTTCGGCACCCAGGGCAACGTGAGTTATGGCATCGACGCCTACTATCGGAATGACAACGGCGACCGCCCGAACTCGGCAATGGACCTGCGGGAAATCTACGCCCAGTTGAAATGGCAGGCAACCCCCGACGACATCTTCTATTTCCTCGGAAAATGGGCGGCGCAGAATAACGGCGATCTGTTTGAAACCTACGATAACAAACCGCTCGCGCCCGGTTTCAAATTCGAGGAGAACCAGCAGCCCGGACTGCTGTTAGCCGGTTGGAATCACCGCTGGGCGCCGGGCTCCAACACCTTGTTCCTCGGCGGCAGACTCAGCGTCGAACAATATCTGACAGACCCGTTCTCCCACCAACTTCTCATCCAGCGCGACAACACCGGCATGCCGCCCGGGTTATTGACATATCCCATCACGACAGCCCCTGATGGTGTGTCGCTGGTCTATCCACCGGCATTCCTCAACGCGATCACACCCTATATCGGCACCGGCGCGGTCACCTATTTGGACAGGGCGCCCTTTGACTTCCAAACCCGCCGCCAGATCGAGATCTATTCCGCGGAAATCCAACACATCGAACAATCCGACCACAATACACTTCTGTTAGGCGGACGTTGGCAACAAGGCCGGATAGAAACCGACGCCACCCTGACCGCCAGCCGGCCTAACTGGTGGGGCGGCTTTCCCACGCCGGCGTCCGACCAGCACATCGAGTCGGACTTCCAGAGGACCGGTCTTTATGCCTACGATTACTGGAAGGTTCTGCCCGATCTCACGCTGATCGGCGGCGTGGCATGGGACTCCATCAATCACCCGGACAATTTCCGCAACCCACCCGTCAATGACGTGCAACGCCGCGAGGACAGCCTGTCCGGCAAGTTCGGCTTCACCTATCAACCGTCGCGCTGGTTCACCCTGCGTGGAATGGCTGCCGAGGGCATGGGCGGCCTCACGTTCGATGAAAGCGTGCGCCTGGAACCGGTCCAACTCGCCGGCTTCAACCAGGCCTATCGAACCGTCATCTCCGAGTCGCTGGAGGGATCGGTCGAGGCCCCTACCTATCAGATATACGGGCTCAGCGCCGAAGGCAGCCTGCCCACGCGCACCTGGTGGGGCGTGTCGGTCAACGCGATCAATCAGGAGGTGACCCGCACCCTCGGAGCCTTCACGGGGTATTATTTGAACGCGCCGGTATTACCCGCATATTTTCCCAGCGGCACACCGCAGCATCTCGATTACCGCGAGACCAGCCTCGGCATCACCCTCAATCAACTCATCGGCGACGAGTTCGCCATCGGCCTGGGCTATCGCATCACGCGCTCCGAATTGCACTCGACCCTGACGGATCTGCTATCCCAACCGGACACCGACCTCACCGACCAGGCGACGCTGCAGGAATTGTCGCTGTATGCCAATTGGAATTCGCCGACCGGGTTGTTCGCGCATCTGGAGGCCAACGTGTTCCAGCAGGATTTGGACGACGACCCGTCACGCACGCCTGTCCGTTCCGGTGACGAGTTTGTCCAGTTCAATGCCTGGGCCGGTTATCGGTTTGATCGCAATCTCTGCGAGGTCACGGCGGGCGTGCTGAACATCGGCGGCACCGACTATCAGTTAAGTCCCTTGAACCCCCATGCACAGCTCGCCCGTGAGCGGACGTTCTTCGTGCTCTGCCGCCTGAGCTTCTAATAACCGTCCCCATCATGAAAAACCTGAAGTTTAGCCTTGTCATCCGCCGCCACCGCCGCCAGTTTACGCATGATCCGATGACGGGTACCCTCCGGGATGGCCTGTCCGGGAAGTTGCCTGATTCCTTCATGATGATCACCAAACGGATTTTCACCTGGGTCGCACTGACACTCGCCTGTGGCGCGGGTCTATCAGGCACCGCCGTGGGCGTGGTGGTGATGGATCAGATCGGGGATGCGACTGTTTACAACTTCGAGACTCAGCCCGGTCCTATAGCCAGCCAGCTTTTCCCCGACTTCCCGGATTATGATTGCGCCGTTCTGGATGATTTCACGGTCACAACGGATTACCTGACAATCACCCGGATTGCCGCCTTGTTCTCTGCGCAAGCGGGATTTTCCAGTTTCCTAAGCGTGCAGAGTTACACGGTGTATATTTTCAGTGCGGCCAATCTTGCTACTGGCAATTTGACCGCCAATGTTGCATGCGTGATGCAGCGTACCGACGAAGGTGTATCGGTCGTGGAAATCAACCACAGCGATCAATACGGTCTGGTGAACCTGGTTGTGAACTTTGCCTTGCCCGCGGCAGGCACCTATTGGGTGGGAGTAACGCCCAAGTCATCGGTTCCGGAGGACAACTTCTTCTTGCTGAACAATGGGGCCACCGGTGCGGTCACGCCTGGCAATGCGAATGCCCAATTGGCCAATCCCGGTCTTGGTTTTGGCGTTGGTCCGCTCTCTTCGCTGAACGTTGACGCCGCCTACGCGGTCACCGTCGTTCCCGAGCCCGCCGCCATCACGCTCTGGATCATCGGCAGTTGCGGCTTGCTCTGCCGCCGCAGACGCGCCCGCCATGAGACACACCATGCGTGAACCCGGCGGATGCTCCGCAAATACCTCCTTCCTCCCAGTGCTACCCGTATCATGCTGCCTAACAAAACTCTCTGGATTTCACTGCTTGCCCTGGGTGCCGCCGGGCTGCTGGCGCTCGTGTGGTGGCTAACAGATCACCCGGACAAATCCGCGTCGGGGCAGCCAACATGCGGTGCTGCCCGGACGCCGCGCCATGCCGCCAGTGGCGCAACTGACCTGCTCGCCTCCGCCGTCGAGCGCTTGCGGGAAAACCCCGACCGTGCCGCCACTCTGCAAACCCTCAAGGATCTCCAGGCAGCCCTCAAATCCATGCCCCGCGACGAGGCGCTCGCGTGGATCCGCGCGTTCCTCGAATCCGGCCAGGACCAACCCACCGGACTCTCCTTCGAAATCGCTGCCGGCGGAAATCTAACCACATGGCCGACCTTGCGCACGTTCATGTTGGATGCGCTCCCCGCCATCGATCCCGCGGCGGCCGCCGCGCTCAGCCGTGAAATTCTAACCAAACCGACCACCGCCGACGAATGGGCGCTCGCCTTGCGCAACGTCGGCCGGGTCGAAACCTCGGCGGAGGCCACCGCCTTGCTGATAGAAAAAACCGCGGCGCTCATCGCCAATCCGGAGTGGCAGGCGCATCCATCCGTCGGCTATCTCAATGCGTTCGACGTGCTCGTCTATACCAACGCCACCGCCAGCACCCCGCTGCTGTCCTCACTGATCCAACAGAAAGACCGCAAGGACCTGGCCCACGCCGGCTTCCTCACGCTCGACCGCCTCGTCCAACGCAACCCCGCCGAGGTCCTGCCGCAACTCGCCGCCGACACCGCCCTGCTCGCCAGCCGCCCGGAAATGACCGCCCAGCAATTCGCCCGCGCCGACCTCCGCGACGAGACACAGCGCGGGATCGTCAAATCCTGGCTGCTAGATCCCGCCCGCACCGCCACCGAGCTGCGCTCGTTCGCCGCCGTCTATCCTAACAACAACCGCTTCATCTCCAACAACCTCCTCACCACCGAGGCCCAGCAGTCCGGCGCCGACCTCGCCGCCCACGACCGTCAGGTGCTCGAAATCATCAAGTCCTGGTCCGCCGATCCCGCGTTTCAACCCATCGCCGAGCACCTCCGCACCATGACCGCCCGCCTCACCGGCTTCGTCGGCTCCCCGCCCGGCTCCCCCGGCTCCCCATAAATCAAAAATCAAATATCAACTATCAAAAATCATAAATCAAAAAAATCCACCGATCCGCCCAATCCATGAATATTCAAAAAAGAACCCCTCTCCGCATGCGCCTGGTGCAGACGCCGCGCTGCGCTTGAATTCGATGTATGATTTATGATTTATGATTTTTGATTGGAAGAAAAACTAGCGAACGATGAAATACGAACTGGAAGTTTTGAATGATGATCAGGCGGTAATGGTTGGAGAGCCGCAGTCGATGCAGACCATGACACCCCAGGCGCTTGAGGACAGGTTGATTGATTTTGCGGTCGGGATTGTGGATGTTGTCGGAAGTTTGCCGCAGTCCAAGGCTGGCAATCACATTGCCGGCCAGTTGATCCGCGCCGGAACATCTCCGGCTCCAAACTATGCCGAAGCACGCGGCGCTGAGTCACATAATGATTTCGTGCACAAAATGAAAATTTCACTCAAGGAACTCCGTGAGTCGCTCGTCTGGCTGAAAATCCTCGCCCGCAAACAAATGGGCGATGCCGCAGCCGTCTCCGCCTCCGCCACCGAATGCAACGAACTCATCGCCATCTTCGTCACCAGCACCAAAACCGCCGACCAACGGCGCTCATGATATCTTAAATCAAAAATCAAAATTCAACTATCATAAATCATAAATCATAAATCATAAATCATAAATCAAAAAAATCTGCCAATCCGCCAATCCATGAATCCTACCGAAAATCCCTCTTCGCATCAGCCAGGCGCAGATGCCGCGCTGCGCTGGAATTCAGAAATCCGATGTATGATTTATGATTTTTGATGTTTGATTTTTGATTGGAAGAATCTTTCGCACACCGTATCGCCACTGACACCACCCACCCACCACCA
>CAISTY010000218.1 GCA_903888515.1 Akkermansiaceae bacterium
GACGGGTCGCGGAGCGACCCTTGATGGTAGCCGTGGGTTTCAACCCACGGTTTGGCAGATGATAGATGGATTGCGTCGCGGAGCGACGCTTGATGTGGTTGGGCGGCGACGGGTCATGCCCGGTTTCAAGCGTCGCGCCGCGACGCAGGTTTCATGATGGATGGCGCAGTCCGTGGGTTGAAACCCACGGCTACCATCATGCAGTCGCTCCGCGACCCAGAGGGGGACCGGAAATGCATAAAATTGTGTATCATGATCAGGGCTCTGACCATGTTCCCCTCCGCCTCACGCACCACAGGAATGTGGTGCCTCCTTATGTCAAAATCCATGATTTGACCTCATCATGATTTTACCATCGGTCTGCATGCTTATTTTTCGGCGCATGGAACGCACGGGATCGCGAAAGAGTGCGGAGTTGTAGCGGTGTCTCTATGCGTCGCTGATTGATTGATTATCTCGAAGGCGGCGGCCCATTGGCGGCGAGTCTGGGGCAGAAAAAAGAAGAGGGGAACGGGCGGCTCGCCCGTTGGGGAAGAAAATCACGGGCGGGCCGCCCGTGCCCCTCTTTTAAATGCCCCTCTTGAGTGCCCCTATTGCATGCTTCCTTGGCATGCGCTCTCGGCGAGAGCGCGCTACCGCAGAACGCAGAAGGGCCGCCGGATTGCTCCGGCGGCCCTGGGGTTGGTTTGGGGTTCGGTTGCGGGGTGCTTACGGCGTCTTCACGACGTTGAGGCGGGCGAAGAGCTTGTCACCCACTGCGAGGGTGCGCTTGATCTTCACCTCCACCGAGTCGATGGTGCCCGTGCCCGTACCCGTGTTGATGATGATGTCGGCACCGGCCACGGCGTCGAGCCAAGTGGCCAGATCGCTGCAGTATTGCACCTTGATGGTGGTGTCGGGACAAGACTTGAGGCGATTGTAGTTGAAGATGAAGTAGGTCGAATCGGTGTTGTTCAAGGTCGGCAGCAGCGAGGTGGGCGAGTAGGCGTTGGCTTCCTTGTTTGCCGCTCCAAGCACCCATGCCATGCCGTTGTCCACGCCGTCGTTGTTGGCATCGGCGTCGAAGGCGTTGACACCCTCGCCCGCCCAAGAGGCGTAGGTGCCGCCGCCAGGCACGGTCAGCTCCTGAGACAAGGCATAGAATGGGCGAGAAAGGTCTCCCGTTGGTGTGCCGGGAGCATCCATCCAGCGCGTCGTGCTCGCAGAGTTCCCGGCAGCCGTCCAACTACCGTTGCCCAGCCACTCACCCCACGGTGATTTGATCCCGCCAGTCAGATCAGACCCAGTAAACACTTGCGTCCCACTACTGCCGTAAGTAGTCACGCCGTTCTCCTGCAGGTTGATGGCGTTGTCCAGCGAAACATCCCACATGTCCGCGTAGTTGTCGGCCACTTTGGTCGTGCCGTTCAACAGGTAGACGGGGGTGGCGGCACCTACCACCGCGTGATCCTTGGCGTCCACCGTCGACGTTGAGGCGATGACATACCAGGTAACTCCCTCGGTGTTGCCAATTCCGGCAGCGTTGGCGGCCGTTTGGACAAACGCGTCGTAGTCCGCGATGTTAGACGACAACGCGTTACGCGACGTGCTCGACACAAAGGCGAGGTGATACTTGTCTCCCGGATTCAGACCCGTTGGGACAGGGATGGCCCCGACGGCCGACGTAACCAGTCCCATCACCACGCCCGCTCCGACCGCCACACTCAGAAATTGCTTTGACGTTTTCAAGAATACGGCGGCGCTGGCGGTGAGCAGGCTGGTGGAGTGGATCGGTTCAAGTTGGTTTCTGTTAGGTCGATTGGTGTTTGTGTTTGTTTTCATCATGTTGTTGGTTGTGTTTGTTTTCATCATGTTGTTGTTCGGTGGTTGATTAGTCATTAGTCATTGGTCATTGGTCATTGGTCAGAGAAGAAGTAATCGGTGGTTGTAGTTGTGGTTGTGTTTGTGGTTGTGACCACGAGTCAGTGGTCAGGAAGCAGGGTCAAGCAATAATCAATTTTCAATATTCAATAATCAATGGTTGGGTTAGATATGATTTGCCATTGGTTGGCCGGCGGGGGACGGGGGAGCAAAGCTGAAAGTTGAAATAGAACAGGAAGAGGGGGGATTCTTGATTTTGGATTTTTGATATTTGATTTTTGATTGCAGGCCGGGAGGTGCGGCTGGGGCGTGGGGCGGGCGGCGGCAAAGCACGCGGCATTGCACGGAGGGGCGCACTGGCTGAAGCCGCGACACGCAAGGTACCGGAACAAGGACAGGCGGCGGGAATGTTCGCCAGCGAGATCCGCACGCGGGACCGTCCTAACAGCGGAGACAGGAGACAGGAGAC
>CAISTY010000219.1 GCA_903888515.1 Akkermansiaceae bacterium
GGCTACCATCATGCGGTCGCTCCGCGACCAAGATGGTGATCGGGGAGCGTGAGGTTCAGAACTCAGCAAACCACCTCATTTGGGTCGAATGGCCGAGCAAGTTCGATTCCCTCAATGGTAGGGACGGTCGGCCTCGGCCGTCCCACTTGTCCGCCGGATGGCGGTGCGAATGGAGGGAGCTTGATTCGCTAAAATCCAAGAGCTTAGCCATTCGCTTCCTCCGTGTTTTTTCAGGCCGCAAGGCCAGTCACGGCGCGGCGAGGCCGCCACGCCCTACCATTTCAGGGAATCCGGCTTGCTCGACACTACGGCGTTTCCGAGGTCAAACGCTGAGTTGTGATTCTGATCCCCGCGGATGCCTGGCATCAAATCCGGGCGCACGATCCGCTGCGATTCCTGTGTTGCTGCGCGCCGCCGCATGCGCACGAGGACACGCATTTTTCATGATCCAAGGGCGGCGATGACGTGCTCCTTGGTCATGCCGAGTTCCTGCATCACGGTGTTGCCTGGGGCGCTGATGCCGAAGCGGTCGATACCCAGGACTTTGCCGTGGGTGCCGACATACTTCCACCACAGGCCGGTGACGCCGGCTTCGATGGCGATGCGCCGGGTACAGGATGGCGGGAGCACGCTGTTGCGGTAGGAGGCGTTTTGCAGGTCGAAGAGTTCGAAGCACGGCATGGAGACCACTCTAACACCGTCGCCCAATTCCGCGGCGGCGGCGATGGCGTGTTGCAACTCGGAACCGCTGGCGAGGAGGATGGTTTTGAGCGCGCCGGTTTCCGGTTTGGCGATGTAGCCGCCCATGAGAGTGCCGTCGCGGCGGGCGCTGACGGATAGATGGTTCATGAGCGGAATCGTCTGGCGGGTGAGGATGAGGGCGGTCGGGCCATCGGTGCGGCACAAGGCGGCAATGAAGGCGCCAGCGGTTTCCTCGGCATCGCCGGGGCGGATGACATCGAGGTTGGGGATCACGCGCAGACCGCTAACAGTTTCCACCGGTTGGTGGGTCGGGCCGTCCTCACCGACGCCCACCGAGTCGTGAGTGAAGATATAGATTACGGGTAGGCCGGAGAGTGCGGCGAGGCGGATCGAGCCGCGCAGGTAATCGGCGAAGACGAGGAAAGTCGCGCCGCTGGGGCGGAAGATTCCGTCGTAGGCGATGCCGTTGCAGATTGCGCCCATGGCATGTTCGCGGATGCCGAACCAGATGTTGCGTCCTAACGGATTTGCGGGCGAGAAATCGCCGCCGTCCTTGAGATAGTTCTTGGTGGAGCCGAAGAGGTCGGCGCTGCCAGTTAGAACCTGTGGCACGACCTTGGCGATCGCATTGAGAACGATGCCGCCCGCAGCCCGGGTGGCGTCCTTGTAGTCGGCGGCAAAGGCCGGGATTCTATCAGTCAGGTCGGTGGGCACGGCTTTGGCCAGCCCATCGGTGAGTTCGTCGGCCAGTTGCGGATTGGCTGCGGCCCACGCGTTGTAGGTATTTTCCCAAGTCTTGAACCCTGCCATGCAAGCGGATTTTTTCGCCGTGAAAAGCGCTTGGGTTTCCGGGGAGACATAGAAGGGTTCGGCGGCGGGAAGCCCGAGGCTTGCGCGGGCGGCCGTGATGAACTTCGCGCCGCCTTCACCGTGGCCCTTGGCGGTGCCCGCCACTTCCGCGATGCCTTTGCCGATGATGGTCTTGGCGATGATGACTTTCGGACGGCCGTTGTCGTTGGCCTTGGCCTCGGCAATGGCGGCGGCGATTGCCTGGAGGTCATGGCCATCGATGGTGACGGCATCCCAGTTCTGCGAGGTGAAATAGGCCTCGGCGTTTTCGCTTTGCGTGACGGCGGCCATGGCGTCGAGCGTCACGTCGTTGGAATCATAGATGAGGATGAGGTTGTCGAGGCCGTTGTGGCCGGCGAAGGCGATGGACTCCTTGGACACGCCTTCCTGCAGGCAGCCGTCGCCTAACAGTGCGAACACATGGTGGTCGAACACGGTGTGTTGCGGCGTGTTGTAGCGGGCGGCGGCGCGCTTGCCGGAAAGCGCGAAACCCACGGCGTTGCCCACGCCTTGGCCGAGCGGGCCGGTGGTGGCTTCGACGCCCGGGGTTTCCTGGTATTCCGGGTGGCCGGGCGTGATCGAGTGGAGTTGCCGGAAGTTTTTCACATCCTCGCGGGAAACCGCGTAGCCGGCGACGTGCAACCAACTGTAAAGAAACATCGAACCGTGGCCTGCGGACAGGATGAAACGGTCACGGTTGAGCCATTTCGGCACGTCCGGGCAGTAGCGCAGCGATTCGCCGAAAAGCACCGCTCCAATTTCGGCGCAGCCAAGCGGCAGGCCCAAATGGCCGGAATTACAGGCGTGGACGGCATCCATGGCGAGGCCACGGGCTTCATTGGCGGCTTGAGCAAGCAGGGTCGTATTCATGGGAAAAAAATTCCGCGGGTGGTTGCGGGCGCGGAGCGGGCAAAGCCTAGGAATTTACTCCCGTTTGACAAGCCACCATTCGATGGGAGCGGGAATCCGTTGTTTGTGACGGAAAAAAAACCTTGCCAACCCGGCTGCGGTGGAGTTCTTTTCCGGCCGCGCCGCGACCAACGACCCGTTCGTCTATCGGTTAGGACTCCAGATTTTCATTCTGGCAAGAAGGGTTCGACTCCCTTACGGGTCGCCATCAGCCTCCGCTTCATGCGGAGGCTTTTTGGTTTCAGAAACCCCGCACACCCGCTACAAACCGCCGTGCCCGCCCACCAAAAAACCGCATCCCTGCGCGCCCGCAAAGGAGGACGCCCGATCGCCGCGCTCACGGCCTACGATTACCCGACCGCGCGCCTGCTGGATGAATGCGGCGTGGATATCCTGCTCGTCGGCGATTCGCTGGGCATGGTGGTGCTCGGGTTTCCGGATACCACCCACGTCACGCTCGACCACATGTTGCACCATGTGGCTGCCGTTGCTCGCGCGAAACCGCAGGCCTTGGTGGTTGGCGATCTGCCGATTCACAGTTACGCAACGCCCGCGCAGGCGCTGGAGACGGCACGAAAACTGGTTGCGGCGGGTGCGGAGGCCGTGAAACTCGAAGGTGGCATTCGCCAGGCTGAAAAAGTCCGGGCGATCACCGGTGGCGGCATTCCCGTGATGGGTCACCTCGGGATGCTGCCGCAGCGGGTGCGCGAAGAAGGCGGCTATCACAAGAAAGGCAAAACCCCGGAGCAAGCCGACGCCATTCGTCAAGGAGCGCAGGCACTCATTGATGCGGGGGTTTTCGCCATCGTCTTAGAATCGGTCATCCCGGAGACCGCGCGGATTCTATCAGCATCACTGCCGGTTCCCACCATCGGCATCGGCTGCGGTGATCACACCTGCGACGGTGAAGTCGCGGTCATCACCGATCTGCTAGGTTCCTATCCGTGGTTCGTCCCGCCCTTCGCCAGGCCCGAGACGGATGTCGCGGCAGCCACCCGCGATGCGGTCAAACGCTATGTTTCCCGCGTAACTAACAGTTAATGCGCGGCAGAACAGCGGCACGAGGAAAAAGTCAACAGTCAACAGTCATTGGTAAAGAGAAGATGAAGAAAACCGCGCAGTCTATTTACCAATGACCAATGACCAATGACCATTGACTGTTGACTGTTGATCAATGACCAACGCCATGCTGCTCTATCTGCACATTCCGTTCTGTCATCGCGTCTGCCCGTATTGTTCGTTCTACAAGCACACACCGGGTGCCATTCCGATCGGGGGCTTCATCGACGCGCTGGCTCTGGAGGCCCGCCACCGGCTTGGTGTGTGCGCGGTGCCGCCGCGCACACTCTATCTGGGCGGCGGCACCCCGAGCATGCTATCGCCGCGTCACCTCACACGCTTGTTTGACGCGTTGCATGAACAGATCGATTTCAGGAATCTCGAGGAAGTCACGCTGGAAGCCAATCCCGCCACGTTCGATGGAGCAAAAGCCCGCTTGTTTCGCGAACTCGGGGTGACGCGAGTGTCACTGGGGATTCAATCGTTCAGTCCGCGAATGTTAGAATCCCTTGGCCGCGAGCACACCGCCGCCCAAGCGGAGGAATCCGTGGCGGTCCTCCGCGCCGCCGGCATGCCGCAGGTGAACATCGACCTGATGTTCTCCATTCCCGGGCAAAGTGCGGCCGACTGGGAGTCCACGCTGCGGACCACGCTGGCGTTGCAACCGGACCACATCTCCGCATATAACCTCACCTATGAGGAGGACACCGCGTTCTTCGAAACGCTGCGGCGCGGCAATGCCACCTGCCACGAGGACATCGACGCCCGTTTTTTTTATCTAACAGACGCCATTCTGACATCTGCGGGTTTCGAACACTATGAAACCTCTAACTATGCATTGCCCGGGCGGCGGTCCTCGCACAATATGGGGTACTGGCGGGGCGAGGATTATCTCGGTCTGGGACCGTCCGCCGTGTCCACCCTCGGTTCTATCCGCTCGAAAAACATCGCGGACACCGCACGCTACATTGCGCAAATCCACACGCTCGGTCAGGCCCTCGCCGACACGGAAACCCTCGACGCCGAAGCCCGCCGCCTGGAACGCATCGCGCTGGGCTTGCGCACCACTGAAGGAATCCCGCTGGAGCTGCTGGATTCCGCGGCGTTGCAACGAGCGGAAATTTTCGTTGGGGAAAACCTCGCCCGCATCGCCGGTGGCCGATTGATTCTCATCCACAAAGGCCGTGCGTTGGTCGATCCGATCGCGGCGGAACTTGTCTAACTGAATCACGCCGGGCGCGGGTAGTCCCAGACATCCTGATCTCGGAGGAAAAGGCATGAGACCTAGTGAATGATAGGCGGCGGGCAGGATGCCCGCGCCACCGTGGCCCGGGCATCCTGCCCGGCGCCAATTAGTCTCACCTGATTTCCCTATCAATCGTTCAAACCCGGCAGGGTTCAGGATGTTTGAGTCCCGGCTTCAGCAGCCGTCCAAAGCCAGTGGCGTCTTGTGATACCGGGCACCCGGTCACCGGTTTTTCGCCGGATCGGTCAGGATCGGACCGAGAATAAAATTGGAAGTCACGGAGTTTCGCGGTTTGCTGGGCGGGTGGACAGTATCCGGATTCGTGGCGCGCGGCAGCATAACCTGCGGAATATCGACGTCGATATTCCGCGCGGGAAACTCGTCGTCATCACCGGGCCCAGCGGATCCGGAAAATCGTCGCTGGCGTTTCACACGCTCTATGCCGAGGGCCAGCGGCGGTATGTGGAGTCACTGTCGGTTTATGCGCGGCAGTTTCTCGACCGCTTGGAAAAACCCGATGTGGATTCGATAGAGGGATTGAGCCCGGCCATCGCGATCGAACAGCGGAGCGGAGGATTGAACCCGCGCTCGACGGTAGCGACGGCGACCGAAATCCACGATTACCTGCGGGTGTTGTGGGCGGCGGCGGGTGTACCGCATGATCCGGCTACCGGTGAACGCTTGCAACGCATGGGCGCGGCCGACATCGTGAATGTTCTAACGGCGATGGAGGAGGGGACCAAGGTGATGCTGCTGGTGCCGGTGCCGGATGAGGAGTTGCGGGAACCTGTTAGGTTGGCAGCCGATCTGCAACGGCAGGGATATATCCGGGTGCGGGTCGATGGCGAGGTGTTGGAAATTGAGGAGGCGGTGCAGGCGTGGCCGGACGCGCCGCCGGTGGTGGAGATCGTGGTGGACCGCCTGGTGATCCGCCCGGGAGTGGCATCGCGACTCGCCGATTCGGTGGAAACGGCGCTGCGCTTGTGCGGTGCGGAGGCCCGCGCGGCGGTGCAGGAACCGGCTGCGGATGTCTGGCGGGATCTCGCTTTTCAAACATCCTGGCGGAATCCGCAAACTGGCTTCATCATCGCTGAACTCACGCCCAAACATTTTTCCTTCAACTCCCACCTCGGTGCCTGCGAAGCCTGCGAAGGGGTGGGCACCGAGCGACAGTTGCGCGAACAACAACCCGCACCGGCCCGCCAGCGGAACCCACAGTTGCCAGAGCAGCGTCCCTGCCCGGTCTGCAACGGCAGACGCCTCAAGCCGGAGTGGCTGGCGGTGCGCCTCGAAGGGGCCGGCGCACGTTGGCTGGGCATTCAGGATTTCTGCTCGCTCGGGGTGACGGATGCCATCCAATGGCTGGAGGGCATCCACATCGATCCCTCGATGGAGGAGGTGTGCCAACGCCTCGTGCACGACGTGCGGACGCGCCTTGTGTTTCTAGCGGAAGTCGGGCTGGACTATCTCACTCTCGATCGAGCGAGCGGCACACTCTCCGGCGGCGAAGCCCAGCGCATCCGTCTCGCCACTCAACTGGGTGCGGGTTTGTCCGGTGTGATCTACGTGCTCGACGAACCGAGCGTCGGTCTGCACGCGGTGGATACCGGGCGCTTGATCGGCGCGCTGACAAGGCTGCGCGATGCGGACAACACCGTGGTCGTTGTCGAACATGACGAGAATATCATCCGCGCCGCCGATCACGTCATCGACCTCGGCCCCGGCGCCGGCGCGGCGGGTGGCTTGGTGTTAGGCGCGGGCCCGCCGTTGGATATCACCTCCGCCACCGGCCAGTGGCTGCACCGCAGGCAGCAAACCGTTGCCGCAAGGTCCGCGAGAATCACTGGAGAAGGGAAGGGCGATGCGATGTCCGCAGGCTCACCTCCCGCAGCGCTAACCGCGGATAAGCGTCCCTGCCCGGCGCGGCAATCGCTGGTCATCCGCGGCGCGCGCGAACACAATCTCAAGAACCTCGATGTCACCATTCCGTTAGGGAGAATCGTAGGTCTCTGCGGCCCGAGTGGCAGTGGCAAATCCACCCTTGCCGATGACATCCTGCGACGCGTGCTGGTGCGGCATTTCCATGGATCCGGCGAGACTCCGGGACAGCACGACCGGATCGATGGCCTGGACCTGATAGGTAAATGTGTGGTGGCCGACCAATCGCCGATTGGTCGCAGCCCGCGCTCGAATCCGGCGACCTTCACGGGCGCGTTCGAGCTGATCCGCGGATTGTTCACCAGGCTCGCGCTTTCAAAACAGCGCGGCTACGGTGCCGGGCGCTTCAGTTTCAACGCGGCGGGCGGTCGATGCGAACGCTGCCAAGGCAACGGCCGCTTGAAAATCGAAATGCACTTTCTAGCGGATGCATGGGTCACTTGTCCCGCCTGTGCCGGGCGGCGCTTCAATCGCGAAACCCTCGAGGTGACCTACAAGGGCAAATCCATCGCCGATGTGCTCAACCTGCCCGTGAGCGAGGCGCTGGTTTTGTTCCGCCCGATTCCCAAACTGCGGCACATTCTCGCCATCCTCGATGAACTCGGACTCGGCTATCTGATCCTCGGCCAAGCCGCCAACACGCTCTCGGGAGGCGAGGCACAACGCCTCAAAATCGCCCTCGAACTCGCCCGCCCGCAAGCACCCCATACCCTCTATCTCTTCGACGAACCAACCACCGGCTTGCATTTCGGCGATGTGGAACGGCTCTTTGGCGCGTTCGTGCGCCTGCGTGATGCCGGGCACAGCGTGTTGGTCATCGAGCATCACCTCGAGGTGATTGCGGCTGCGGATTGGGTGATAGAACTCGGTCCCGGTGGCGGCGTGCACGGCGGAAATCTGGTGGCCGAAGGGCCGCCCGCACTGATCCGCGGACATCCGGACTCGCCAACCGGCCAAGCCATGGCGCAGGCCGCGCGGTGCCGCTAGATCCGCACCCGCCAACCTGCCAAACACAAGGAATCTCAGGAAATCCTCGGCTCATGGCAATTTCCGGTGGACAATCCGGCTCTCGCAGGGTAACCACCTCCCGCTCCTTGAGCGGGGGTACCCGCCCCCGAAGCATCTGGCAGAGTAGCTCAGTGGTAGAGCAGAGGACTCATAAGCCTTTGGTCGGCGGTTCAAATCCGCCCTCTGCTACCAGATCTTTTTTACCGGCTTACGCCCTCCTGTCTGCTGATGAAATCGGCGCGAAGCTTCATATTTCCGGACGTTGCGTGCTGAACTGGCTCTACGATGACACCATCCCGGCTGCCGTCAGGCAGGGCAAGGTGATCCGCTTCAGGGAGGCGGATGTCATGACGGCTTTGGGCGAGGCGCGCAGGCAGCGGGGCAATCCCCTTGCTCAAGATTCCGGTGGTCCGCCTCGCAATGTGGTTGGTGGCGCCGGACGTGGCCGATAAACCGACGTGGATGCTACAGCGCGACCCCACGGCCCAGGAAGAGCAGGACGCAGCCAAGCTTGCGCTTATCCACTATGCCTACCTCAGGGACATGATGCACAACCCGCCACCGCCGAAGCCCACCACCGCCTGATTGCCTGATTTGGGGTCACACCCTCGGCAAGGCCAACCACTCGCGGCCCGCCGCCCTCATCGTTATCGCGGGTCCTGTAGCAAAATACGACGTTCCCTCAAGATCCGGCTTTCCTTGCCGTTGCCGTTAGGCTGGAATGCGCCTGCATCGGAGTGGTGGACGGATTTCTCCCCGGCTGCCAGCCCGCTGCCGCAGATTATTGATGAAGTGGATGCGCTCGCTGCCAAGGTAGATGGACACCTCAAAAAGATGGGCTGCCAGCCATGAATCCAACCATGAACTTCGAGCATCTTGTTGAACTCTGCCGCTTGACGCATGAGGCAATGCAACAGCAGGCCGCCCGGGCTGTGGATCTCACCCTCGTCATCCGCAACTGGTTCTTTGGCCGATACATCGTGGAATTTGAGCAGAACGGCGCGGACCGGGCCGAGTATGGTCCCCGCATCCTCTCCACTCTAGCCGCCCGCTTGAAACCCCACGGCATCAAGGGCACCGGCCCCACCAACCTCAAGCTCTGCCGCCAGTTCTACCTTGCCTATGGCAAGATATGTCAGACACCGTCTGACCTATCGGATTCCCTGCTCGGAATTGGTCAGACACTGTCCGACCAATTGACCCCGGACGTCATTACCTCTTCAATTCAACCGACACCGTCGGCTGAATTGGCCGCAGCCTTTGGGACCACGGTGGAGTTGGTCAAATCCATCGACCACATTATGTCCTCATCGATCTCAAGCGCGACAAGCTCACCCACCAGGACCTCGGGCAGATGCAGATGTATGTAAATGGGAACCGCTGATAGGTGTGAAGGTGAACCGGATTTTCGTGCAGCGCATGAAGACCAAGTGGGGCGGTTGCAATCCGCACGCCCGCACCATCCGCCTGAACACCGACCTCGCCAAAAAACCCCGCGAGTGCCTCGAATACATCGTCGTCCACGAACTCACGCACCTGCTGGAGCCCACCCACAACGCCCGCTTCATCGCGCTGATGGATCAATACATGCCCAAGTGGCAAAATGACCTTGATCGGTGGTGGCGGCGTGGCAGATGAGGGATGGATGGTGAAATTCCACACGGATTCCACACAAATGACCGTATCACCAGTCACAACCATGCATCACCAACAAAAACCAGAGACGCGCCAATGCCCATGAAATCAACGAAAGCCGCACCAGTCACCACATCCGACCCCGATCGGACATCAGAATGTCGTGAGCGATGCATTCACTCAAGATACTGAATCCGTGGTCATCAGAAGCAGTTAGGACCGGGAGATCATTTCCATCCCCCGCCGAGGGCGCGGTAGGCTTGGACTACGGCTTTCAAGCGGTTGGCACGGGCGTCGGCGAGGTCGAGTTCGGCGGTGAACAGTTCGCGTTCGGCGTCGAGCACTTCCAGATAACTTGAAGCCCCCCCTTGGAAGCGTTCCAGCGCGAGCACGGAGACATTTTTCTGGGAGGTGACCAATTTGGATCCTTCGGCGATGATCTCGCCGGTTTTCTGATAGGAGTTGAACGCGTCCGCTGCTTCCTGGAATGCTTGCTGGACGGCTTTGTCGTACGCGACGAGCGCGATTTTTGCGCTGGCCTGTGCGGCTTGCACGCGGGCTTTGCTGCGGCCCGCGTCAAAGATGGGGCCGGCGAGTTGGGGACCGATCGAGTAGGCCCCGGATTTGCCTTCGAGCAAATTGTGCAGGTCGGCGCTGATCATGCCACCGTTGCCGGTGAGTGATAGCGAGGGGAAGCGGAGGGCCTCGGCCACGCCGATATCGGCGGTGGCGGCTTGAAAGGCCTGATTGGCGGCGGACAGATCCGGTCGGCGCGCGATCAAGGAGGATGGCAAGCCGCCAGCGATGCGGAACGATGCATCCAGACGGTCGAGGCTGCCGCCACGGGCAACCCCGCCCGGGAATTCGCCTAACAGCGCGCGGATTTCGTTTTCCTTGGTGACGATGCCGCGTTCGGTCACGGGGATCACCACCTGAGCTTGGGAGAGCAAGGCCTCGGCTTGGCCGACCTCCAAGTCCGAACTGATGCCCCCGTTGCGGCGGGCGGTCACGAGATCCAGTGATACCTTGCGACTCGCCGTGGTGCGGCGCGAAATGGCCAAGCGTTCATCGAGGTTTTTCAGGTCGATGTAAGCGCTGGCGACCGCCGCGACCAAGCTCGTCTGCACCGCATCGCGCTGGTATTGGGATTCCAGCAAGCGTGCGCGGGCCGCTTGGTTATCGCGGCGGATACCGCCCCACAGATCGATTTCCCAGCTCAGAAAACCTGTGAGTCCGTAGGATTCGGAGTGGCGGCCAGTACCCGGGATGACTTGGCCGGCATTGGGCGACGCATAGTTGGCGGACGCGTCGGCGCGGCCACTGAGCGTGGGAAACCATGCGGCGCGGGCGATATCGGCGCGGGCGCGGGCTTCTTCTATCCGATAGGTGGCGGCGACCAGGTCCGGGTTGTTTTTCAGGGCTCTGGCGATGAGCGTGCGCAGGTTGGAGTCGGCGAAGACCTTGCGCCAGGCATGGTCGCCGAACGACGCGCCGTGGGGTGCGCTATCTCCGCGGATGAAGCCAGGGGTTTTCGTTTCCGGCGCGCCCGGTTCCGGGCCGAGCACACAGGAGTTCACTAACAAAACGGTGGGGAGGATGAATAACAGGCGCATAACGAGCGGTATTTTGTGTTTGGTTAGGCTGCGTGATCGGGCGCTGCGGGTGCCGGAACTGGCAGCGGTGCGGACTTGGCCTTGCGATCCGAGAAGCGTTGGACGAAGACATAACAGACCGGGATCAGGAACAGGCCGATGGCGGTGGAGATGGTCATGCCAAAGACCACGCCGGTGCCCATGGTGCTGCGCGAGGCGGCGCCGGAACCGGAAGCCAGCATCAAGGGCACGCAGCCGAGGATGAAGGCGAAGGACGTCATCAGGATAGGGCGCAGGCGGAGTTTCGCTCCCAGGATGGCGGCGTCGATGGTCGGCATGCCTTCGTCGCGTTTCATTTTGGCGAATTCGACGATGAGGATGGCGTTTTTCGCCGCGAGGCCGATGAGCATGACGAGGCCGACCTGGGCATAGACGTTCATGTCGAACTTGCGCAGGAGCAGGCCCGTCATCGTGCCGAGGATGACGGTGGGGACGGACAGCAGCACGGCGAAAGGCAACGACCAGCTTTCATACTGTGCGGCGAGTAGCAGGAAGACGAAGAGGATCGCCATGGCGAAAATCACCCCCGCCTGGCCTTCGGATTTCTTTTCCTGGAGCGTCAGGCCGGACCACTCATAGCCGGTCTCGGCGGGCATTTCCTTCATCACCTCTTCGATCGCCTTGATCGACTGGCCGGAACTGTATCCCGGCGCGGTGGCACCGATGATTTCGGCGGAGTTGTAGAGGTTGAAACGGGTGACCAGATTGGGGCCGGTCATCTTGGTAACGGTGACCAGCGTGCTGAGCGGGATCATGTTGCCGTCGTTGCTGCGGACATAGAATTTCCCGATGTCGTCCGGCTTGCTAGTGAACTCGGGCTCGGCTTGCAGAAAGACCTTGTACACCTTGCCGAACTTCACGAAGTCATTGACGTAAAGACCGCTGAGGTAGGTCTGGAGGGTGGCGAACACGCTGTCCACCGGCACGTTGAGCGTGCGTGCTTTTTCGCGGTCCATCTCCACTTTTACCTGCGGTGTGGCGGGGTTGAAGGTGGTGCTCAGGCGGGCGATTTCCGGGCGTTTGGCGGCGGCAGCCTGCAGTTGTTGCACATAGCCCGCCAGATCGTCGATGGTGCCGCCGGCGCGATCCTGAAGCTGCATGGTGAAACCGGAAACATTGCCATATCCCGGTAGCGGGGGCGGGCCGAATGCAAACGCACGGGCACCGGGAATGGCGGCAAATTTTTTCGTCCACGCTTCAGCGATGGCCTTGGAATGGAGGTGGGGTTCGTGGCGTTCTTCCCAAGGCTTGAGGCCCACGAACATCAGCGCGGCGTTCGGAACATTGAGCGAGTTGAGGATGTTCATGCCAGCCAGCCCGACGGCGGATTGCACGCCTTCCGTTTCGCGAACGATTTTTTCGATCAGCTTGAGCGCCTCGTCCGACCGCTGGAGCGAAGCTCCCTCCGGCAGCTCGATCGCCACAAACAGATAGCCCTTGTCCTCGTCCGGAATGAATCCGCCGGGCACGTGCTTGCCGATGCGGTTGATGCCTACGATGACAAGCACCAGCATCACCATGGAAAGCGTCGCCTTGCGCACCAGACCGCCGACCACCCTGCCGTAGCGCTCGATGATCCAATCGAAGGCGGCGTTGAACTTCCTGAAGAACCAGGCGATCGGACCCTTGCCGGGCGTCGGTTTGCGCAGCAACATGGCCGAAAGCGCCGGACTGAGCGTGAGCGCGTTGATCACCGAGAAGACCACCGCGATGGCGATGGTCAGCGCAAACTGGCTGTAAAGCTGGCCGGTCACCCCGCCCATGAAGGCGACGGGCACGAACACCGCGCACAACACCAGGCCGATGGCAACCACCGGGCCGGACACCTCCTGCATCGCCTTGCGCGTGGCTTCCGTGGGTGAGAGTCCGTGTTCAATGTGATGCTGCACCGCCTCGACGACGACGATGGCGTCATCGACCACGATCCCGATCGCCAGCACCAAGCCGAACATGGTGAGCACGTTCACGCTGAAGCCCATCACCGGAAACATGATGAAGGCTCCTAACAATGAAACCGGCACCGTCAGCATCGGAATGATGGTGGCGCGGAAACTCTGCAGGAAGATGAAAACGACAATCAGCACCAGAATCACCGCCTCGAAAAGCGTGTCGACGATCGCTTTAATCGAGGCCTTGATCGGCAGCGTCGAGTCCAGCGCGACCTCATAGATCATGTCCGCCGGAAACTTGGCCTTCGCCTTCTCGAGGATGGCCTTGACGTTTTTCGCTGTCTCGAGCGCGTTGGCGCCGGGTGCCAGATAGATGGCGAAGGCGCCGGCCGGTGACTGGTTGAGGCGGGCGCGGAGATCGTAGGTCTGTGCTCCGAGTTCCACGCGGGCCACATCCTTGATTTTCACCTGCGAGCCATCGCTGTTAGAGCGGATGATGACCTCTTCAAACTCCTTGGGGTCCTTGAGCAAGCCGAGGGCACGCACGTTGTATTGGCCTTCTTGCTCCGGCGGTGCGGGCTCGGCCCCAATCCGTCCGGCGGGCGACTGGGCGTTTTGCTCCTGCAACGCCTTCTTGATGTCGTCCGGCGTGATGCCCAGCGAGGCGAGCCGGTCCGGCTGCAGCCACATGCGCATCGTGTAGTCCTGCGCGGTGAAGTTTTTCACATCACCCACGCCGCGCACCCGCTTGATCGCGTCCACTAGGTTGAGGTCGCAGTAGTTGCTGAGGAAAATCGCGTCGTAGGTGCCCTTGGGCGAGGCGAGGCCGATGACCATCAGTATGTCCGGGCTGGAGCGGTTGACGACGATCCCCTCGCGTTTCACCGGCTCCGGGAGCTGGGCCTCGGCTTGGCTCACCCGATTCTGGGTGTTGACCTGCATGATGTCCACGTCCGTGCCGACATCGAAATAGACGTTGAGCGTCAGCTTGCCATCGTTGGCGTTGAACGACTGCATGTAGAGCAGTTTGTCCACGCCGTTGACCTTGGTCTCGATCGGGGTGGCGACGGATTCCATGACCGCCTCCGCCGCCGCGCCGCGGTAGGTGGTGGTCGCTTGGATCATGGTCGGGCTGACGTTCGGGTATTCCGAGATCGGCAGCCGTGAGAGGGAGATGGCGCCCACGATGACCGTGAGGATGGCGATGACCATCGCCACAATCGGCCGGCGGATGAAGAAGTCGGCCATGACGGGTTATTCTTTGGAGGTTGTCGGCGGCTCGGCGGATTTGGCGGCGGCATCAAAAATCTGCACGGGCATCCCCTCGCGCAGTTTGTTGATGCCCTCGACGACGATCCGGTCCCCTGGTTTGAGTCCCTCGTTGATGATGATCTGTGGGCCGACCTGCTCGCCGCGGGTGACTCCTTGTTGGCTGACCTTGTTGTCTTTTCCGACCCGCCAGACGAAGCTCTTGCCCTGAAGTTCGACAATGGCGCGCTCGGGAACCGTGATGCAATCGGGCTTTTTGGGGAGGTTCACCCGGACCCGGGCAAACATGCCCGGCCGCAGGATCCGGTCCGGTTGCGCGATGGAATCCGGTTTCACGGCCGGGTCCGGTTTGGCGATCGGTTCGCGTTCCGGGTTGGGGAACTCGGCGCGGATCCGGATGGTCGCAGTTTTCGTATTCACCGCCCGGTCAATGAACACGAACTTGCCCGGCTCGGAATACGCCTTGCCATTGGCGAGAATCAAGGTGAGCGGCAGGGTATCGATCTCTCTGCCGAGTTGGTGGCTCTTGTCCTGGGCCTGTATGTAATCCACTTCGCTGACATTGCAGTAGAACCACATCGGATCGAGCTTCGAGATGGTGGCTAACAAGGTGGGTTCACCCTTGCCTACCAGATCGCCGATGGACACCTGTTTGGCGCCGATCAGGCCGGTGATCGGTGCCCGCACCTCGCAATAACCGAGATTCAGCCGGGCGCTTTCCACCCTGGACTGGGCGGTGAGCACGTTGGCTTTGCCCATGTCCAACGCCGCCCGGGAGTTGTCCAGATCCTGTTGGGGAACCGCCTTTTTTTCGGCCAGCGGTGTCAGGCGGTTGACGTCGGCCTGATATTTGGCGACTGCGGCCTGGGCCTCGGCGAGCGAGCCTTCGGCGGCCGCAAGTTTTTCCTCGAACGGTTTCTTATCGAGCACAAACAGCATGTCCCCCTTTTTCACCCCAACCCCTTCCTGGAACTTCATTTCCTCGACAAACGCCTCGACGCGGGCCCGCACCTCGACGTTCTGCGGCGAGTCGAGCTGGCCGATGAGCGTGGTGGTCAGCGGGACCTCCGAAGTCTGCATTTCCATGACCTTGACGATCGGCGGCGGCGGCACTGTGGCCTCGGGTTTCTTGCAGCCACAGAGGAAAACCGTGGTGATTAGCGCTACTGGAAATCCGACACGCGCGAGCCTAACGGAAACATTCCAGTACCCGAAGGTTTTGCAGCAGCGGAATGGGTCTGGGGTTCTTGTAGTCAAGGGAATGTGGGGTTGGTTCTGCGTCAGCGTCTGGCTTTGCGCGAGTCAAGCAATGTTTCCCGCGCTGTCAATGGATTAATGGATCGCAGGTTTGATGGTCCCACCCACGAATTGCCCGTCATCCGGCTTGTTTCCGGCTTCCGATAGCAGGTGGCGGATTCCAACCCGTCCGCAATGCCCCGGGCAGGCATTTCCCTTGGTGTTAGAGAATCCGGGGCGTATCCTGCACCTCGATGACGGACCCCGACGAGACCGCGTTTTTCGCATTCATGGACACCGAAAGGAGCGCCTCCCCGCGGACGTTGGCGAACTATCAGGATGCGCTCGCCGCCTATCGGATCTGGCGGGCGCAGGGGTTCACGAACTGGCGCGAGGCGGTGACCGATGATTTCCGCGATTATCTCTTCGCGCTGATGAAGCGCGGGTTCAAGCGCTCGACACTCCGCTTGCGCTTCGCGGCTTTGCGCTCGTTTTACAAATTCCTCGTGCTGCGTCGCGGCCTGGCCCGCAGCCCGGTGGCGGAAGTCCAGCTTCCGAAACCCGAGCGCGGCCTGCCGGTGGTGCTGTCGGTCGCGCAAATCGACGATTTGTTAGGAATCCCGCTGCGTTGTCCGCCGGACAAAAAAGCGCCCGCTTGGCTGCCGCTGCGCGATGCGGCGATCCTCGAGCTGTTTTACTCGTGCGGTCTGCGCATTGCCGAGTTGCTCGCGCTCGACGTGAGGGATGTGGATTTCCTCGGCGATACCGTGCGCGTCACCGGCAAAGGATCCAAACAACGCATTGTCCCGGTCGGCGGGCCGGCGATCAGCGCGATCCAACGCTACCGGCAGGAGGCGGTCGTCACATCCGGCCCGTTGTTTCTCAGCAAGCGCCGCACCCGCATCACCCAGCAGGCGGTGGATCAATTGCTGAAAAAATACCTCAAACACAGTGCCATTCCTTTCGCCATCAGCCCGCATAAATTGAGACATACCTTCGCCACCCACATGTTGGACGCCGGGGCGGATCTGCGCAGCGTGCAGGCACTGCTCGGGCATGCCTCGCTTTCCACCACCCAAATCTATACCCACGTCACCAAGGAACGTCTCAAACAGGCGTATGATGACGCCCATCCGCGGGCGTGACGGCTCACAGATGATTGCCTGCGCGGCAGTGCCACCCCCGTCTAGCGTGCACGCGAATGATGGATACAGCGGCGTTGCCGGTCGGGAAAATCACCGCGGGACGAAAGATTCGACTGGAAGCGCACCGCAAGCGGATTCAGTTTCACCGCCATCCCGCCAGACTGATTCCATGAAATCCCTGATGATGCTTTGGATCTGTGCCAGCGCCAGCGCGGCGCTCACCGCCTGCGGAATGTTCCAATCCACCAAACCCCCACCACCCAAGGCAAAGCCCGCCACCGAGGCCCCGAAACTCATCGGCAGAATCGCTTCCATCCCGGCGGACAAACGCTTCGTTCTGGTTCAAAGTTACGGAAACCTGACAGTCGTGGCCGGCACAATTTTCACCACGCGCGGGCCGGAGGGACGCACCGCCAACCTGCTTGCGACCGGCGAATTCCTCGGCCAATTCTCCGCCGCTGACGTCCAATCCGGCCATGTAAAAGTGGGTGACGCCGTCTATTCCCGCCATGTTCCGCCGCCGACACCGCCTCCTTCGGCTCCAGAAACCATTGAAAATGAAAAGACAACAACATTCTGACGAGCCCCGAAAAAATAATTAATTTTTAGCGAATTCTTTTCTTCCAATATCTCCCGCTTTCATGTATTTTTAAAAAGTCCCGATTGGCACACGTGCCGAACTGAAATATTTCAAATATTCAGGATGGGTCAGGATTCGTCAGCCCGGGTCATGATCCAATCACAACACGTGTGCTTTTCAACATGTCCCAAACATGAACACCCCAACCAGCCAAAATGAAAACCACGCACACCGCAGGCGCTTCGGAGAAAACCGATGCGCATCGTCTCGCTGACTTCGTCCTGTTTACCCAGCGGAGTTGTATCCTCAACCTGTCCACGGAACTCAACAAAGGAAACGTCTCGTTTCCACAGTTTTTCCTGCTGACCTACCTGTCGAGCGAAGAGTATCTGACCATGTCGGACATCGCGAAGAAGATGGGTCATTCCACCGCAGCCGCGACCGGTTTGGTGGATCGCTTGGAGAAAATGGTCTATGTCGAGCGTTCGCATGCCTCGGAAGACCGTCGCAAAATCATGGTGCGCATCACTGCCAAAGGAGTTGAACTCGTGGCGAAAATGCGCACGGAAATCGCCAACGATCTGGCAAACATCATGGCAGATATGGATGAAGACCAGGCGGAAACCGTCGAACACACCAAGCGGGCCATTTACCGGCGCGCGATGGCGTGAACGCGGGATAACGCGCCTGCCAGATCATGCCACCTTGATGCATTCCGGTCACGATTCGGAAGTCGCGGCGTAGCTGAAGCCGCTGGCTCCAGTCCGGGTGTGGAGTGTCTTGGGCCTTCGCAGCGTTGGCGAAGGAGGCCCGCGCCGCTCCGGATGTCCGCTTGTTTTCCCAATCCGTAACCGGTTGTCTGTGATGCATCGTCAGCGTGTCTGTTAGTTATTCCGGATGATGAAGGAGTTTCCATTTCTGGCCAATTTGCATGCGATCCCCGGAGTCCGCGCCGGATGGGTCGAGCGAGTGCCGGGCGTCCGGATCACTGGCGGTCGGGATGAGGCGATGAAGCAACTGCGCCCGGTCCATGAAGCCGCAGTCGTGCAATTCGCCGGTGCGTCCGCCGCTTGTTGGCGTGCCGAACAAGTCCACGGCAAGGTTGTGGCAGTGGTCCCCGGCAGTCCGCAAATCATGGCACCCGATGGACTGCCGGTCGTCCCTGCGGCGGACGGTCTGATCACCCGGGAATGCGGGGTGGTGCTGGTGATGCATGTCGCCGATTGCGGGGTGATCTGGCTGGCTGACCGGCGGACTGGGGCCATCGGCTTGCTGCATTCCGGGAAAATGGGCACGGCCAGCAACATATTCGGGGTGGCCATGGATCGGCTGCGCGAGTGTTTCGGCACCCGGGCGCGGGACGTGACGGCGGTGCTGGGTCCGTGCATTCGTCCGCCCGACTATGAGATTGACTTCGCGGCGGGGATCGGTCACCAAGCCGCTCGTGCCGGGGTCGGGAATTTCATCGACTGCGGGCTCAACACCGCGTCTGATTCCGCGCGGTTCTACAGTTACCGGAAGGAATTGGGAATCACCGGCCGCATGATGGCCCTGATCGTCCGCGATACCCCGCCATGAACTCCCTCACCCTCCAAGCCCCCGCCAAGCTGAACCTTTCCCTGCGCGTGTTAGACAAACGTGCCGACGGGTATCATGAGATCGACACCCTGATGGTGAAACTTCCGGGTTTGACCGACCAACTCGAATTTCGCGAAAACGCGGGATTTTCCTTCCACTGCGATGATCCCGAGGTGCCCGGCGACGAGCGGAATATCGTCGTCAAGGCCGTTAGATCGTACGCGGCCGCGGCGGGTCTTGCCTGCGAGTGTGCGATCACGCTGAAGAAATCCATTCCGCACGGCGCGGGCTTGGGCGGTGGCAGCAGTGATGCCGCGGCAACCTTGCTCGGGCTGGACCAGTGGCATGCTCACCAGCTCGGCGCCGCGCGCTTGCATGAACTCGCGGCTTCGCTGGGCTCTGATGTGGCGTTTTTCCTCGCACCCGGTGCCGCCCGCTGCACGGGCCGCGGTGAAATCATCGAGCCCGTTGCTTCCATACCGGTGCTGCGGGTGCTGCTTTTGAAGCCCGCGTTCGGCGTGCCCACCCCCGATGCCTACGATCGCTGGAGCAGCTCGCGGGAACTCCCCGGGGTCGTTTATTCCGCACAGGAAGTCAGCGGAGTTTCCCTCGTCAATGATCTGGAACGCCCGGTGTTCGCCAAATACCGCTTCCTCGCCGAACTCAAGCAATGGTTGTTAGATCGGCGTGAAACCGCCGCCGCCATCCTCTGCGGTTCCGGTTCCACCGTGTGCGCCGTGTTGCACGATGACGCCGATGGAGAGGCCCTCGCCAAATGCGCCCGCCACGAACTCGACCCCGGCCTCTGGCATTGGTCCGGTACCACCGGCTCGTGACTGGTGGGCGAGCGGAAAAATCCGCCCTAACGATCCGAAGATCGCATTTCGTTACGCGTCACGGTGCTGCATTGTGCATGCAGCGTGGAGATTTGCGCTGCCGTCCGCATTGGATTCCCGGTCTGCGGAATCCGGGAGAAAACTATTCGGCGATCAGTGAGCGATCCGCAGCGGGGGCGTTGGAGTAACGCCAGCGGATTTTGTTGCGTTTGGAGGCGGAACGGAGTTTGCGCTGCTTGCGTTCGGTGGGAGTTTCAAAGGCGCGGCGCCGGCGCATTTCTTCAAGAATGCCTTCGGCATCCAGTTTGGTCTTGAGGCGTTTGAGAGCCCGGTCAACGGGCTCGCCTTTTTTCATGGTCACTCCACGCATGCGATGTTCTTGGTTGGTTGGATGGGTTCCGCAGTATTGCCGGGCGCGTTAGATGCGGGATCGGCCAAGTCTTGTCAAGCCCGTTTTTCAAGAACCCTCTGGTCTGGACAGGGAGGACGGGTTGGTCCATGGTGCGCACACTTCATGCGCATCACGGACCGCTACATCGGAAGACAAGTGCTGCTAGGCACGCTGTATGCGGTGTTGATTTTGGGGGTGGTGCTCGTGCTGGGAAACCTTTTCAAGAAAATCCAACCTCTGCTTGTGGAGCAGAAAGCCCCGTTGGAGCTGGTGCTTCGCTTCGTGATCAGCGTGCTGCCCACGTCGCTCATTTACACGGTGCCATGGGGATTCCTGTCCGCCGTCCTGGTGGTTTTCGGGCGGCTTTCCTCGCATCACGAGATCACGGCTTTCCGCGTTGCGGGTTTGAGTCTGGTCCGTCTTTCCATCCCCGTTTTCGTCATCGGCGCACTGCTCTCGGTGTTCAGTCTTTGGCTCAACATCCATGTTGTTCCTCATTCCATGGCTACGACAATGGAGTTGATCTACGAGCAGGCCAAACGCGATCCTGATTCGTTGCTCAAACCCGGCGTGGTGCACGGCAATTTCAAGACCGATGGCAGCGAGGGGCAGAAAATCCTCATTGAGGGGAAAAGCGGCGAATGGGTGGAGGGATTCCATTTCTATCAATTGCCGGCGTCCGATGAGGATGACCGGACGTATGTCCATGCATCACGCGCCGCCCTCACCGTGGATGGGGCTAACAGCCGATTGCGCCTGAAGCTTGAAGATGCGTATTTTGAAATCCACAAGTCCGATGGAACGATCGAGATGGCCTTTGCGGGAAAGGCGGAACCGCTGATCATCGACCTGAAAAGCCCGCTCAACCGGAAGACGCGTCCCAAGATCATGAGCAACGACGAGATCCTGGCGGAAATCGCCGCACACCCGGAACTCGCATACGCCAGAAAGATCAAACTCCAGAGCGAGATCACCCGCCGTTATTCATTCTCGATGGCTTGTTTCGCCTTCGCCTTCATCGCCGTGCCTCTGGGACTCAGTGCCCGCCGTCGTGACACCTCGGCCGGCCTCATCCTGAGTTTGCTCATAGGCACCGGGTATTTCATGGTTACGATCTTTGCCGAACAGTGCAAATCGGAGGTTTGGGTCAGGTACATGCTGTGGGCTCCGAACATCGCCTGCGTTTTGTTAGGTTTATTTCTTTTCCACCGGGCGCGTTTCAAGTAGCTTGCCTGCGGTCTGATGCAACTCCGCCGGTCATTCACCCACGCCGCCAAGAATGTTCGGGATTTCTTCGCGTCTGGCAATGTCGCGTTGTTTCCGTTTTTCGCCCCGCTGCGGCGTTACACTTTGGACAAATTGCGGCATGATTCCCGTGCTGCCGCGAATGTCACATTGTTAGCCGTGTCCCAGGCGATCGCCTTCGCGGCCATTGCCGGTCTGCCGGTGGTTTACGGGGTGATGTGCACGGCGGTTGCCGCGCTGGTGGCGCCGCTATTCGCGTCGTCACGGCACACGATCATGGGGCCCACCAACGCCACGGCATTCATGCTGTTCAGCTTTTTTTCGGTCAATCCGCTGCTGGTCGGCCGCGCGGCCGAACTGGTTCCCCTGTTGGTGCTGATGGTGGGGATCATAGCCACGATTGGGGCGCTTTGCCGGGTGGCGGATTTGATGCAATTTGTTTCGCGCAGCGTGCTGGTAGGTTACATTTCCGGCGCGGCGGTGTTGATCATGGCCAACCAACTGACCTGTCTGTTAGGTCTGGGCAGATGGATGGATATGGAGGCTTCGGGCTCCTTTGTGGGCTTGGTGATGGGGTTGGTCAAAGCACTGCCGCATACCGACTGGGTGTCGCTTGGGATAGGCATGGCGACACTCATTCTTTATGTGGGTTTGACGAAGTGGAAGCCGCACTGGCCGGTTTTCGCCATGGCCTTGGTGGTTTCATCCGCAGTGTTCGGCTCGTTGATTCATTTCGGGGTGTCAGGGTTTGAAGGTGCGGCCACCTTTACCACCTTCGGGTTTGCAGAACTGATGCCGCGCCTGCCACAATTGTTGCGCGTGGGGATCTTCAATGACATCGCGGCCATGCTCGGCGTGGCGTTCGCCATCGCTTTCCTCGCTTCGTTGGAAAACACCCTGATGGCCAAGACGCTGGCCTCGCACACCGGCGACCACGCCAATGTGAACCAGGATATGTTTTCGGTGGGAATGGCCAACATTGCCAGTGCCATCGCCGGCGGCATGCCCGCATCCGGATCGCTCACCCGCTCGACGCTCAACTTCGAATCCGGTGCGCGCACGCGCTTCGCCTCGTTTTTTGCCGGGGCTTACAGCCTTGGTTTCGCGGTGTTGATCGCTGCTTCGGTGGGGTGGGGGGTGCCCTTGATCGACTACATCCCGAAGGCGGCTTTGGCAGCGCTGGTCATCGCGTTGTCGTTCTCGCTGCTCAACGTACGCTACATTCGCATCTGCCTGCGCTCGACGCATGATGACGCCTTGGTGTTAGGCATCACTTTCATTTCCACGTTGCTCGCGCCACTGCATGTCGCGATTTTCATCGGCGTCGTCATTTCGATTTCCTTGTTCCTGCGCAAGGCCAGCCGCCCGTATCTCGTCGAATACATGTTCAACGACGAAGGCGAGTTGCGTGAAATGGGCGAGAAACGCCAACGGCCGATCCCCGCGATTTCCATCGTCCACGTCGAGGGCGATTTGTTTTTCGGCGCAGCCGAGTTGTTCCGCACGCAAATCCAGCGCACGGTTTCCGATCCGGCGATTCAAGTGATCATCCTGCGCCTCAAGAACGCCCGCCATCTGGACGCGACGAGCGTGATGGCCCTTGAGGATTTGATTCGCTTCATGCGCAAAAAGGGACTGCATCTGATTGTCTCGGGCGCGACCCGTGAAGTCTACCGGGTGCTGAAAAAATCCGGCGTACTCATCACCTTGCAGGAGGGCTGCGACCGCAAGGCCGGCGAAAGCAATTTCTTCCCGGGCAATGCCCGGAATCCGAATCTATCAACCCGCGGAGCCCTCAAACGCGCCCAGCAACTCCTCGGAACCAACAAGGCCGACATCCGGATTTTCTATGACCCCGGCCAACAGCCGCCATCTCATTGATGGCGAAAAAAAACGATAAAATCATTTAAGACAGGTGAAACACTTCCCGGATTTCTGTTGGGAAACCGAGGATTTTCCCGGAATCGGACGCAGCAATTTGTTCTTGATTCCACATTTCGAGGCGCTTATGGGAGCCGCCCCGCGTGCCAGCGCCCAAGCTGCGAGCGGTTCACCCAGCACACTAACATGATCCCCCTGATCCGTAACTTCAAGTCCCTGACCCTGGCCATCGCAGGGGTTCTTTTTCTTTCAGGTTGTGCGACGACCGGGAAGGCCCATGCCAAATCCTCTAGCCAGGAAGACAATGGGACGGTGACCTCCGTCCAGCACGGCAAGGCTTCGTGGTATTCGATCCGGACGAATTCCGGCACCCGCACGGCCAGCGGCCAGCGGCTCTGCAACAACGCGCCTACCGCCGCCCACAAGACGCTGCCCATGGGAACCAAAGTGCTTGTGACCAATGAGACTAACGGAAAATCCGAGGTAGTCACCATCATTGATCGTGGACCCTACATCCGCGGACGCATCATCGATCTGACCATCGGCTGTGCGGAACGGCTTGGTTTCCGGCACCGGGGAGTGGCTCCGGTGAAAGTCGAAGTCCTCGGGCACCTGGATACTCGCTGAGGCTCACGGCATGGGTTTCAACCCGGTGGCCATGTGAGAGGCCGGCCGCCTAACAGGTGGACGTGCAGGTGGGGCACGGCCTCGCCGCCATCCCGGCCGTTGTTGATCACGAGCCGGTAGCCAGAGTCCGCCACGCCTTCGCGCCGCGCGACCTCCGCGGCGGTCATTAACAGATGGCCGAGCAGTGCCGCGTCGCCCGCTTCCGCCAAGCCGACGCGCGGCACCGGTTTGCGCGGAACGATCAATATGTGAACCGGTGCCTGTGGGGAAATATCGCGGAATGCCACGCAGCTCTCATCCTCATGGACGAACACGGCGGGGATTTCATGATCACGGATTTTTTCAAACAGGGTTTTGTCGGGCATGGTATGAGGGATTGAGGATTGCTTGGTGGCTGGATGGAGCGGCATGAAATCCAACTCCGGAGAATTTCCAAATGTTGAAGGGCTCAATCATGTCCACGGTGCTTTTCGGATAGAGGGAGATCAGGTCTTTGCCGCGGGTTTCCGGACGGTCACTTGTTAGCCGGTTTGATTTCGGAGAGCAGGGCATCGGCGGTGAGTTCGACGAACGAGCCAGGTGGCCCGGCATAGTGGATTTTGCGTTCGCCATCAAGCACATAGACGAGCGGCCAGATGCCCACCCGGTATTGTGCGCCAAGGATGTTGGAAGGGTCGGAGAAATTCGGCCAGGTCACCGTGTTGTCGGCTTCCAAGGAGCGGAGTTTTTCCAAGGTGTCGCGGTTCACGCCGAGGATCACGAACGGCTTGCCATGGAATTTTTTCGCCAGGTTCGCGGTGATTTGCAGCACCCTGTCGGCTTCCTGCATGGTGCTGCTCCAGAATAACAACACGGTGACCTTGTCCTTGTGATCGGAGAGTTTGAGAGGGCGTCCGGCGGCATCCGTGCCGCTGAGGTCGGGGGCGACGCGGCCTTTGCTGAGATACCGAACGATGTAGATCTCGTCTTCCGCCAGCTTGCCCACGGTTGTGCCACCGATGTCCACCTCACAACTTTCAATGATCGCCTTGGTGAGATAACTGCGGCGTTTGCCCATGAGTTCGGGGTCGTCGCCGAGGGACTTCAGGATCATGGCGGCACCAAGGGCAGCGACCCCCTGGATTTTTTTGTCCGGATGGATCGATTGGATTTTTTCCAGCAACGCGAACGAACGCGGATCTCCGGTCGTGGCCAAGGCCATGCACATGGGGATGAGTTTCAGGCTCTTCATGTGGCTGGATTGGAGCGCTTTGCAGATGGCGTCGATTTCCTTGGCGAAAGTGGGGGTCGTCGATCCATCGGCGTGGGTGGTGAGCAGACCGGGAGCGATCCGCATGAACCATGCGGCGGGTTCGAGCATCCATTCTTCGTCGAGCGAGGGACCGATGACTTGCCACATCTGCTTTACAAAGGGAGTGACGTCCGGGCGGGCGCTCCAGACTTTGGCACGTGCTTCGGGAGTGGCGGCGACGCGGATTTCCATGGTCCATTGATCCATGGTGAGTTGCCATTTTTTCTGAATGCGCTGTGCGTCGGCCGGCGAGGCGAAGGATGGCGCCGCGAGCAGCAGGAAAATCACGGGGATGAGGCGGTGTGGTGGGTTCATGCGGGGAACATAAACACTTCGTTCGTGGATGACATCCGAAAACTCCGGCATCAGTCGTGATTGGCGCAGAATCCGGCGGCGGCCTGGCGCGCCCATTGGTCGGCGGAAACCACGGCTTCGAGGGTGGATGACGACTGGCTCCGGTGCCCATCCATGACGGCGGCCACGCATTGCCAGATGCCGGGAAAGGGGATTTGCCCCGCACGGAAGGCCGCCACAGCGACTTCATTGGCCGCATTGAAAACCGCAGGCAGGGTGCCGCCTGCCACACCGGCCCGGCGCGCCAAACCGAGGGCCGGAAAATCCACATCGCGGGCGGCCTCGAATTCAAGTGTTGCCAAAGTGGGGAAATCCAGCGGTTGCAGGCCACCGCGAACACGGTTGGGCCAGGTGAGTGCGTATTGAATCGGGAAACACATGTCGGGACGGCTGAGTTGCGCCAGCACCGAGCCGTCAATGAACTCGACCATCGAGTGAATGATGCTTTGCGGGTGGACCACGACTTCGATGCGCTCCATGCCGATGTCGAAAAGCCAGCGGGCTTCGATCATTTCCAGTCCCTTGTTGAAAAGCGTCGCGCAATCGATGGTGATTTTCGGACCCATGTTCCATGTCGGGTGCTGCAGCGCTTGCTGCGGCGTCACCGAGGCGAGCTGCCCGGCTGGCAACTGGCGGAAGGGTCCGCCGGATGCTGTTAGAACAAGGCGGGCTACCTCGGACTCGCCGCCACGGTGGCCGTCGAGGCATTGGAAGATCGCGTTGTGCTCGCTGTCCACGGGCAGGAGTTTCACTCCCCGGCGGCGGGCGGCGGCGGTGATGACTTCCCCGGCCATGACCAGAATTTCCTTGGAGGCAATGGCCAGATCCTTGCCCGCCTCGATCGCCGCAAGCGCCGGATGCAGGCCGGCGGTGCCAACGATGGCAATGAGCACGATGTCCGCCCCCCCCAGAGTGGCGAGTTCGTCCAAGCCTTCCGAACCCATGTGGATTTTCACATCTGACGGAAGCAGTGCGCGCAACGCGGCCTCTTGGGTTGTGTCAAACAGCGCTACGTGGCGGACGCCGGTTGCGCGTGCCTGGGCGGCAAGTTTTTCGATGTTTCCGGACGCCGCGAGAGCGACGATTTCGATCTGTTCGGGAAGTTCGCGGGCGACCTTGAGAGCGGAGGTGCCGATGGAACCGGTGGAACCTAACAGGACGACGCGGCGTTTGCGGGGAGCTGTCATGCGGCGGGAAGCAGGATCCATATGAGATAGAAATACAGGGCGGGCGCAGTGAAGCAGAGACTGTCGATCAGATCCAGTGCGCCGCCGATGCCCGGCAACATGCGACCTGAATCCTTGGTGTCGAGAGCGCGTTTGAGCACGCTTTCCGCGAGGTCGCCGATGACCGCAAGGATGGAGAGCAGGAAGCCGAGAGCGATCACATGGCCCCAGGAATGCAGCACCGAGAGTTCCGGACACGCCGCGTACAACCCGCAGCCCGCGAGTTGGGGAAATAACAAAGCCCCGCCCAGGCCCTCCCAGGTTTTGCCCGGGCTGACATGCGGGATCATTTTGTGGCGGCCAAGCAGCGAACCGGTGATGTAGGCACCCATGTCGGTGAACTTGGTCACCACCACCAACCACAGCAGCAAATAGGCGCTGTGATCGCCCACCACGCCGGGTGTTGGATCCGGACCGGGCACGAGAAACAGCAGGCGCGCCGCGAAGTTGAAAAAAAACGCGATATAAATGAATCCAAAAACACTTGCCGCCACAGCGAGCAGGGCTTCGCCACTACGGATCGGCTGCCGGAGTTGCAAACCGAAGGATCCGGCAAGGGCGATGAAAATGGCGAGCGCGTCAAGATCCGTTGATGGCAATCGCCCATTGAGCATGGCGGCATACAAGGTGCCACAATACCCCGTTGCTAACAGGATTCCGAAGCGTGGAAAACAACCGACGCCCGCAGCCCGCAACATCCGGAAGTATTCGACGGTGGCCACGATGACGAGCACACCGATGAGTATGAGAAAGGCCCATGACGCGCGACTCATGAAAACCCAGGCGACCATGGTCCAAAGCAACAGCGTGCTGGCACTCCGCCAAGCGAGGACGAGCGCTTTGGACGGGGCGGGTGGCATCGGTGAGTCGGCCATGAACGGGGGAATCCAAGCTTGCCATCGCGCCCATGGCAAATCATTCCATTCATTCCATGAAATACCGCGCAACCATTGACTGCGATAGGGGTTTGATGCCCAGACGAGACCGCACGACGGCCTCCCAATCCAACACAAAAACAAACGATGAAAACCACCCTATTGATGACCCTGGGCACGCTGATCGGCACCTGCTTGATCGCTTCTGCCCAAGATGCCAAACCAGAGCGCCCCGCTCGTGGAAACCGTGGCTTCGGCGGCCCGCCGCCACCCGAAATGATCGCCAAGTATGACGCAGACAAGGACGGAAAACTCAACGCTGAAGAATCCGCCGCAATGCGCAAAGCCATGCAAGAAGAAAGGCTTGCCAAATATGATAAGAACAAGGACGGCAAGATCGACGAAGAAGAACACAAGGCGGAGATGGCAGACCGCGAGGCCGCGATGATCAAGAAATACGACAAGGACGGCGACGGCAAACTCAGCGAAGAAGAAAAGAAGGCGATGCCGAAGAGACCCGGTGGTCCGGGTGGCAGACGCGGCGGCGCTCCAGGCGCTCCGGGCGCTCCGGGCGGACCTCCGCCCGCTCCAGGCGCACCTCCGCCCGCTCCAGGGGCCCAATAAGTCCGAAAAATTCTGATTCAATCAAGCACCGCAGACTGGTCCGTCCGGTCTGCGGTTTTTTTTTCCATGGAGTGCGGTGGGAAGGGCGAAGCCCGCCACACCGCTTTGGCTGGGAAACGTTCCCTTGTGCCAAAAATGCCGAAAACATCCAGCCGTCCCTAACAGCGCCAGCCGTCCCTAACAGCGCCAGCCGTCCTCCACCGTGTGGTGAGTGCTGGGGCCATGAGCAGCCGCAGCCCAGCCAAAGCGGTGTCGCCGTTCGTACCTCACTCTGCCACCGCACTCCATGCATTGGCCCCGCCCGTTCCACCCCGGGCTTGCGTCCGCGCCCCCGCCACGGTAAGCATGCGCTCACGATGACTCACGACCCGGACCAACATGCCTCGCTAGGCGCGATGTATTCGGATTATTTCCTCGATTATGCCAGCTACGTGATCCTCGAACGCGCGGTGCCGCATTTGTATGACGGACTCAAACCGGTGCAACGGCGCATCCTCCATGCTATGAAAGAAATCGACGACGGCCGCTACAACAAGGTGGCCGGAATCGTGGGCAATACGATGAACTATCACCCGCACGGCGACCAATCGATTGGCGCCGCCATCGTAGGTCTCGGGCAAAAGGACTTGCTCATCGACACCCAGGGCAACTGGGGCAACACGCTCACCGGCGACGGCGCGGCCGCCCCGCGCTACATCGAGGCCCGCCTCACCAAGTTCGCGCTGGAGGTGGTGTTCAACCCGAAGACCACGAAATGGCTGCCCAGCTACGATGGACGCCGTAAGGAACCTGATACCCTGCCGGTGAAATTCCCACTGCTGTTGGCCCAGGGTGTCGAGGGCATCGCGGTGGGTCTGGCGTGCAAGGTGCTGCCGCACAATTTCATGGAGCTGATAGAAGCATCCATCGCCGTGCTGCGCGACGAACCGTTCGCACTGTTGCCGGATTTCCCGACCGGCGGCATCATGGACGCGTCCGATTACCGGGACGGCCTGCGCGGCGGCAAGGTGCGGGTTCGCGCGCGCATCTCCATCGAAAAAAAGGGCGTGCTGCGCATCACCGAGATCCCCTACGGCACCACCACCGGCGCACTCATGGAATCAATTGTCGCCGCTGCCGAAAAGGGCAAGATCAAGATCGCGAAAATCGAGGACAACACCGCTGCCAATGCCGATATCCTGGTGCATTTGCCGGCCGGGGCGGATTCCGAAACCACCCGCGACGCCTTGTTTGCTTTCAGTGATTGCGAACTGTCGGTTTCGCCCAACGCCTGCGTCATCGTGGATGGCAAGCCGCAGTTCCTCGGCATCTCGGAAATCCTGCGCCGCACCACCTTCCAAACGCGCGAACTGCTCAAGCAGGAGTTGGATATCCAACTCGCCGAACTCGCCGAAAAATGGCATTTCAGCTCGCTCGAGAAGATCTTCATCGAAAACCGCATCTATCGGGATATCGAGGAGTGCGAAACATGGGAGGCCGTGCTCAAGGCGATCGACGACGGACTCACACCCTTCAAGCAACTCCTCAAACGCGAGGTCACCACCGACGATCTGGTCCGCCTAACCGAAATCAAAATCAAGCGCATCTCGAAATTCGATTCCTTCAAGGCCGACGAGGAAATCCGCGGACTCGAAAAAACCATTGACGAAACCGCGAAAAACCTCCGCAACCTAACCAAGTTCACCATCCGCTGGTATGAGGAACTCGGCAGGAAATTCGGCAAGGGCCGCGAACGCCGGACCGAAATCGCCTCGTTCGACCGCGTGGACCGCATGCAGGTGGCCGCCGCCAACGAGATGCTCTATCTGGATGCCAAGAACGGCTTCGCCGGCTACGGCCTGAAAAAAGACGGCGAACCGGTCGAAAAATGTTCCACCATCGATGATATCATTGCGTTCACCCAGGACGGGAAAATGCGTGTCATGAAAGTGGCCGAGAAAGGATTTGTAGGGCACAAGCCGCTGCGTGTCGCCGTGTTCCGCAAGGACGAGGACCTGATCTATTCGATGATCTATCGGGACGGACGCGATGGCCCGATTCTGGCCAAACGCTTCACCATCGGCGGCATCACCCGCGACAAGGAATACGACCTCACCAAAGGCACGCCCGGCACCCGCGTCCTGTTCTTCGCGGTCCACAGGACCAACGAGGAAAGCGCGGCGCAGATGTTGTTAGTCCACCTCAAGCCCGCCCTGCGCATGCGCAACCTCATTCGCCCGCTGCACTTCGCCGAGTTCGGCATCAAGGGCCGCTCCAGTACCGGCAACCTCGTCACCAAACATGCCGTCGAAAAAATCGTTAGAGCCCCCAGGGACTACGATCCGAACCTCGGAGCGTGAGCATCGGAGAGGTCCATGAAATCTTGCATTTTCGGATTTGCCGTTTGACAAACCACCATCGGAACAGCAGTGTTTCCAATCCAATAATTCACCCAACACACACCATGCCTATGAATCGTCGCTTATTTCTCGGACAAACCGCCGCCGCAATGACCGGCGGCACTTTGTTGCCACATCTCGGTGCCGCGGAAGTGGTTGCGCCTGGCAAGTCGTCTATCCGTATCGGCGCTTGCGTGTGCGGGTTGCCGCAGGCACGCGCCGCTGGTTTGGATGGGGTCGAGGTCGGTGTGGGAAATGCCGCCGACCGCCTTCAGATCGCGGATGAGAATGTCCGGCAACGCTACAAGGAGCAGATGCGGGAGACCGGCCTGCCGATCAGTTCGCTGATAATGGTCCTGCTCAATGCCTGTCCGCTGGCCAGTGACCCGCGTGCTCCGGCATGGCTCGAACAGAGCATCGACGCCGCACGCGATCTCGGCGCGCGCGTCATCCTGCTGGCGTTTTTCAGCCAGGGCGATCTGCTGGATTCTGCGGATAAGGTCAAGGAAAGCGACGTGGACGAGGCGGTGCGGCGCATCAAGGCGGTCGCGCCGCGGGCGAAGGACGCCGGCGTGATTCTGGGCATCGAGAACTATCTGAATGGCGAGCAGAACGCACGCATTCTCGACCGCATCAACCACGAATCGGTGCAACTCTACTATGATGTCTTCAACACCGGCACGACCAAGCACCACAACGTGCCGGCGGACATTCGCCTGCTGAAGGGACGCATCGCCCAGTTCCACTTCAAGAACGGTCCGAAGTATCTTGATGACGATGCGGCCAAATTCGAACCCATTGCCGCAGCCATCAAGGAAACCGGCTATCAGGGATGGATCGTGCTGGAGACATCCAGCCCATCCAAGGACGCGGTCGCCGACGTGCGGCGCAATGCCGATTATGTCCGCAAGCTGTTTGCGTGAAAGCGGACCATGTGGCCGCGCGGCCGTGCCGTGCATCATCGCCATCCGAGCAACTGCAGAACCAACACACATATCTCATGACCTTCGTTTTCCCCTCTATCCGGCACACCGCCGCGAGCCGCCTGTGTCTATTACTTATGATGCTTTCACGGGTTGCCGTGCCGGTGAGCGCCAGCGAGAACTGGCCACAGTTTCGCGGTCCGCGAGGCGACGGCCAATCGCCGGCACAAGGCTTGCCGGTCACCTTCGGCGAGGCGGAAAACGTCCTGTGGAAAACCCCGGTGCATGGCAAGGCGTGGTCGTCGCCCGTGGTCTGGGACCAGCAGATCTGGATGACCACCGCCACCCCGGATGGCAAGGAGTTGGGGGCAATCTGCGTCGATGCCGAGACCGGAAAGATTTTGCACGACGTGGTGGTGTTCAGGATTGCCGACCCGCAGTTCTGCCATCCGATGAACAGTTATGGCACATCGACACCGATGATCGAAAAGGGCAGGATTTACCTCCATTTCGGCGTGCATGGAACCGCCTGCCTCGACACCACCACCGCCAAGACGCTCTGGACGCGACAGGATTTTCCCTGCAACCATTTCCGCGGCCCGGCGTCCTCGCCCATCGTGGTGGGTGAATTGTTAATCCTGACTTTCGACGGGATCGACGTGCATTACCTAGTGGCACTCGACAAGATCACCGGCAAGACCGCTTGGAAGCGTGACCGCAACATTGTCTATGATACCACGGACAATGACTATCATAAAGCCTACTCGACCCCGGCTGTGCTGACAATCAATGGCCAGATGCAACTGGTCAGTCCCAGTGCCGGCGCGACGATCGCTTATGTGCCGCAAACCGGTGAGGAGATTTGGCGGGTACGCAGTGGCGGCATGAACGCGGCGGCGCTGCCGCTCTGCGGTCACGGACTGGTCTATGTCACTAGCGCGGCCGGCGGATTCCAACTGTTCGCGGTGCGTCCCGACGGGCGTGGCGATGTGACCGACACCCATGTGGCTTGGAAATTTTCCAAGAACGTGCCGACGCGTTCCTCGCAGATTCTGGCGGGCGAACGCTTGTTCATGATCAGCGACGCGGGAGTGATCTCGTGCGTCAATGCCAAATCGGGCGAGTGCCTGTGGCAAAAACGCTTGGGCGGTCCCTTCTCGGCCTCGCCGTTGTGCGCCGATGGGCGCATCTATTTCTTCGGCGAGCAGGGAACCATTCCGGTGGTGGCGGTCGCCGACGAATACAAGTTGCTCGCCACCAACCAACTCGACGCGGGCTTCATGGCCTCGCCCGCGGTTTATAACAACTCCCTCATTTTGCGCTCGCGCACCCACCTCTACCGCATCGGGAAAAAATAAACGCTCAAGCCAACGCTGCCACCCGCAAATCAGGAATGCTGGCAAAGTGCCGGATGTTGCGGGTCACCAGGGGCTTGCCATGGGCCACACTCACGGCCGCGATCCAAAGATCATTCTGCCCGATACTTTGGTAAAACGGCGCATCCTGCAATGTGGCACAGATCCGCGCATAAACCGGAATCACCGATTCCGCGTCGAGGATGGGCAAACCCACAGAAAGAAAACCTCGCACCAGCGCAGGATCATGCCCCGCACGCGTCGCACCATGCCAAAATTCGCCCAAAACGACCCACGGCAACCCCAGGGACTTGCCGGCATTGGCGGATGCGAATCCTACCGCCCACGGTTGCCGTCGCCACAGTCCGACCAGAAAGGATGTGTCGGCAATCAGGTCCACGCATCCTCCTTGGCTGATGAGCGCTCTTCGATGGCACGTTCCATGATCTCATTGCCGGCCAATGATTGAGTCTGATTGCATTCGGCAAAACTCAGGAATGCCCCCAAGCTGCCGGGCTCGGGAATCACCCGCTTCACCACGCTGGAAAAGGACTCCCCTCGGCCTTTTTTCCACGCTTTCAAACGCCCGTAAGCGTCCTCATCCAGGGTGATCGTTTTCATGAATCGTGTATACACGAATGGTAGCACGGATGCAAGCAAAAAATATCCAAAAAAAATACGGAAAGTTATCGGCCTAAGTTTCAAGGGGATGTGATGCCTCGTCCTGCTTCCGTGTTTTGGTTCTGATGTTCCGCGAAGAGTTTTTGCAAGGCATCTGCGGCCGGCACATTGACTTTCCGCAGACGTTCCAAGGCGGTTTTGTTGAGGAAATCGCGGCTTCTGTTAGGAGATGCCACCCAATCGATTTCCAACAGGATGCGCGGTCCCGCGGGAGTGGCAATAACCGGATAGATCGGGCCAAGCGCCGTGTTGTCCGGGTCGGCTTGGGTGGAGACGGTGGTCCAGATTCCGCTGCGCCGGACGCTGGTGACGGTGGGGATTTTCCGGTGGCGGCGGGCACCGGTCATTTCGTAGCCCAGATTGCGCAGCAGCGTGGACGAACTCTCCGGAGTGTGCAGGCGTGCAGTGTGCCGGAGCGCGGCCATGACATCGCCGGCACGGATGGCGCGCAGCCACGAATCGATCAGTTTGCGGGCATCTTCCTCCGCCGGGGCATCGGACTCGGGAAGTGATTCGAGATTCGGGCATTCTGCTAGAATCAACGACTGCCATTCGTCCTGCCAGCGTTTGGCTTGGACGGAATCGGTCCATGCGCGCAAGGATTTTTCGGTTTCCGGCAGGGGTTCGGGCGTCCACAGCCAGCCGTCCGCTTGTTTTTCAAAATACAGAATCCGCAGATCCAACTGGTCGGGATCGCGGGCGGAGAAGAATTGGCAGGCGGCGGCGGCATGGCTGGCGTCCTCATGGATCGCCAGAGGCACCGCGTTGCGGACACGCGAGGGATCCCGCAAGGCCCACCAGATGTGAGCGGCACGGACACAGGCTTTGCGGGCGTCGGCGGAGTCGCCATCCAAGCGGATGCAGCGCATGAGCGCGGATGGGTTGGCGGACTGCAGTGTGGCTAACAGGTTTTTCCGCGCTTGTTCGGCAGTGGGCTGGGGCGAGGGGGGGTAAAGAGCCGCGAGTTTCGCCGGGAATGCGTCTAGCAGATCGGGGGCGGGATTCGCATCCGTGACATTCCCGGGGTTTTCCTCATCCTGCAAAAAATTTCCCGGCAGATCGATGCGCCAGCAACCGTCCGTGGTTTTCGAGAGTTCCAAATGAACGAGTTCGATGCCAAGGCGTGTGGCGTGCGGGCGGCTGCGGGCGGGATCGAGGCAGGCGATGGAAACCAAGGCGCGATCGCCGTCCTCATCGTGATGGACGAGTGCCCGCAAAACCTCGGCGGCCATGAGCAGGCGCCACGGGTGTTTGACCTCGGAAGCGGCAGCCACGGCGGTATCGACCGCCTTGAGACGCAACGGCCAATCATGGGGCAGGGTGGGGGACAGGCCGCCGATGAGACCGAGTATTTCCGGTGGGTTGCGCTGCCCGCATGCTGATAGAAAACGTGCGGCGGCTTGGGCCGGAGTGAATGAGCGGAGGGTGGCAAACGGGAGCGATTCCGCGATTTTCCGGCGCATGCGTTCCGCCGATTGTTCGCGGAGTTTTTCCAGATCGAGCACTTGTTCGCGCAGCATCCAGTCTTCGAGGGTGGCGAGTCGTTTGCGCACCATGGCGGAGTATCCGGTGTCGGTGTTTTCAAATGAGGCCAATACGGGTGCCGCAATCCATTCCTCCCCGCGCCGCACCATGGCGACGGGAACAACCTGCCATTGGCTGGAATCAAATCCACCGGTTTTTCTAACGAGCACCGCCGCCACGTCGTCATCGAGTTTCACGGCTCCCACTTCGAGTGGATCACGGCCGAGGTCGCTCCCCAAGCGTTCCAAACGGCGGGCGATTTCCCGGCGTTTTTGTGCGCTCGTTTGCGGGGCAAGCGCGGTGTCCCCCCCCGGCTCCAGATTGAGGTTTTCGGCCCGCACTTTTTCCAAAAAACACACCGCCGCCGCACCGGGTTCGCTGGGGCCGGCGAACCCGGTGACAGCCATGACACTCCAAACAACAAGCGCTTTCACTGGAAGAACTCATAGCCCATTTCGGGACCGACGAAAGCGCCGATTTCTGCCAGGAGATCATTCCTCCACCGCGAGGCACTCGGGCAGGCTTCCCGTCACGCCGGCCAAGCGCGGGTTGGCTTCCCACGCCTGGCGGTTCCCGATCATGCGCGCGGCCATCCGCATGAGGGTTTCGGCGGGCTGCGATCTGGCAGGACGCAATGACCGCAGACGATCCCCGCTTGCGTCGGGAGTGAAACTCCAGGCAAATGTCAGGCGGCTGTCCACCATGCCTTTTTTGTCACCCCAATTACGGGTCTCGTCAAACCGCAGATCACCGACCCATGCACCCTTGGCATGGGGCCGGGCGATCCACCAACCGCCGGTGAAATCCTGCAGCGCTTTGACTTCGCGCAGGTCCATCATCCCGGCGAGCGCGTCCCGCCCCTGCGGGTAAACCGTCCATCGGACAGGCGTCTCATCGCGTTCAAAAACCGTCCGGTAGCCAACCCAGAATGCGTCGCCACGATCCACTACCGAGCGCCAGAGCAGGATATTGAAAGGCGTGGGTGCTTCCATCCGGCGGTGAGGGGTCACCCCGCGCCGGGCCAAATCCGCGACGAACCCCGCCGAAACCACGTATTTCATGCCCACACTCAGCAGCGCGTAACCGGCGGCCAACCCAAGCCCCCAAGCATTCAGCCTGCGCCTTTTGGGCAATTGTTTTTTGGTCCGCAGGAACGCCAGCCAAACTACCGCAACCAACAGCGGCATGGTGAAAAACAAATCGATGATGAAGAGGTGGTTGAAAGCCACTCGTTGCGCATAAAACGGCCATCCGACCGAAGTCCCGTACACGTTGAACGCATCGATCAGCACATGCGCGCTCCACAGCACGAACACGAACCAACCGGCCAGCGCCCTGCTGATTTTATCGCGTTTCCAAAGTTTCACCAGCCATGGAGCCAGCGCGAAAGAAACAACCGTCATCACCAGCAGCGAGTGGCTCGGCCCGCGGTGCCACCACAAGCGGCCCGCCGTATCGAGCCAAGGCACTAACAATCCGTCCAGATCCGGCAGGATTCCGAACAACGCCCCCCATCCCAAAGCGCGGTTCCCCATGCGCCTGCCCAGCATCATTTCCCCGAGCGCCGCGCCCAAAACTGCGTGTGTCAGCGAATCCACATCGCCAGCATGCCGGAAAATCCGCATTCGGAAACCCGAAATTCAGGATTCTATGTTGGCACAACGCGTTGCTTGAATTATGGTGCCGTCCCCCGAGCGGGATTCTTATGGCGATCAATGGACAACAACTGGCCCGGCAATGTGCGAAAGCGGCGGATGAAACCAAGGCGGAGAATATCCGCATCTGGGACATGCGAGGGGTTTCGCAGCTAACGGATTTCATGGTGGTGTGTTCGGGAACCTCAATGCCACAACTCCGCGCGATTCTGCGCGACGTGGCCGACAGACTGGAGCAGGAGCACGGCGTGAAACCGACGCATACCGAGGGCAAGGCCGATACCCGCTGGGTGGTGTTGGATTTCATCGACGTGATCGTCCACGTGATGGATCAGGAATTGCGCGAATTCTACGGACTGGAGGAACTGTGGAAGGACGCAAAGGAAGTGCACTGGCAAACGGCGGCCTGAACGGCGGCGCTCCTGTCCCTCACTCAGCGCCCCGCTAATACCTAACGGAGTTCTGTCATTGGATGGGAGCAAACAAACGTGCCGCAGCAGGAATCCACGGTGGTTGCGGAAGTTGAGCTGTAGCCGCGACCACCAATATCGGTTGATGCCGAACGAATGGCACTCCACTCCGGCGTCGCGCAATTTGCGCAGGTAGTCGTGCGGCAGTTTGTGGGAACCGATTTCATCAAACAGGAAATCACGATAATCTACGAGTTCTGGATATTCATACCCTCATCCATCAGGTGAATGGGCGGACTGTCTCAATTCCCTATTGTTTCGTGATTTTCGTGGTTCTCATTCCCGCATTCAGGATTATCCGCCGGACGATTTCTTGTTCGTCGGCTGGCCATCCGCGCTGACCTGCGGTTTGGCTTCGGGTTGCTTGGCGAGGATGGCGCGGAGTTGGGCGACGATTTGTTTTTTGTCATCGGCAAGGTTTCTGGTTTCGTCAGGATCGGCTTGGTAATCGTACAACTCCAACACGGCCGTGTCCGGCGGCGCGCCGATCTCCTTCCATTCCACGAGCCGGTAACGCTCGGTGCGCACCGCCCGACCCATCATCCGGCTGCGCGGATAAACGTGGAAGACCGCTTCTTTCGTGGCGGCTGTCGGGTTCTTCAACACCGGCACGAAACTGCTGCCGTCAAGCCCCTGCGGCACGGGCAACCCGGCGAGTTCGCAGAGCGTCGGGTAAATGTCCACCGATTCAGCGAGCGCACCGGTCTTCGCACCGGTTTTCGCAAGGCCGGGTGCGACGACGATGAGCGGGATGCGCGCGGCCTGCTCGTAGTTGGTGTGCTTGCACCACATGCCGTGGTCGCCCAGATGCCAGCCGTGGTCGCCCCAGAGAACGATGAGCGTGTTTTTGGCGAGGCCGTTCCGGTCGAGCGCGTCGAGCACGCGGCCAAGCTGCGCGTCCATGTAGCTCGTCGCGGCGTGGTAGCCGTGGATGAGCAGGCGGGTTTTCGCGTCGTCGAGCGGGCCGACTTCGGGGATGTCACTGTATTGGCGCAGTTCGCCACCAAACTGCGGCGCGAACTCCGGCGCACCGATGGGCGGCACGCGCAGCTTCGGCAACGGAAACGCTGCACGGTCGTAGAGGTCCCAATATTTCTTCGGTGCGACGAACGGCAGGTGCGGCTTGAGAAATCCGACCGCGATGAACCACGGCTCGCCGGGCTTGGCCTTCGCGGCGTCGAGCCGGCGAATGGCTTCGTCGGCGATCATGCCGTCGGCGTAGGTGTCGTCAGGCACGTCGGCGCATTCGATGGCGGCGCCTCGCGTCAGCTTCGACGGAACCACCTTCGCATTGGAGAAGCGCGCTTCCTCGCGCGTCATCTCCTGGGGCCGGTTTTCCTTCAGCACATAGCCGCCGCCCTGAACGCTCTTGGGCCGCCAATGCTCGACGCTCCATGACGCGGGATCCTCGGTGTTGCCGTGGCCGACGTGGAAAATCTTTCCCATCGCCTCCGTGCGGTAGCCGTTCTGCTTGAAATACTGCGGTAACGTCACTGCGTCGGGCGCGCTCTTGCGGAAGTGGGTGGGGAGGTCGTAAATGCCGAGCGTCTGCGAGCGCAGTCCGGTCATGAGCGCGTTGCGCGACGGAGCGCAGACGGCCTGATTGCAGAATGCGCGCTCGAAGAGCACGCCGCGCGCGGAGAGCCGGTCGATGTGCGGCGACTTGATGGTCGGCGCGCCGTAACAACCTAGCAACGGTTTGAGGTCGTCCACGCAGATCATCAGGACGTTTGGTTTGTCCGCGCCCCAAGCCACACAGGACAGACAAGCAACGATGACGGTCAGGAATGCTTTCATGGTCGCTTTGTGTACAACGCCAGACCTTGCCCGGCGATACTTTTGTGGCGCAGTGAACAGCAGTGGGTGTGTTTTTACCTTCTGGATAACCCGGGAGGATAAAGACCAGGGTCTGCGCCAAAGCTGCGACAGGCAGGCCGGTCCGGCTCATAGGCTCTTTCAGCGGCCTTCACGTCACTCCACCGTTTTCTTGCGGACGGCATTTGTGATCGCCTCGCGGGCCTTGACGGTCGCCTCGCTGTAGGGGGCGATCGCCTTGAGTTTCTGGTACGTTTCCCGCGCACCGTCCATTTGGCCGACCTGGATACACAACTTGACCCGTCTCAGCAGCACCTCCTGCTCCTGCGGTGCGCTCAATCCGGATCCGGACAACTGTCCGCAGAGCGTGAGCCCGCGGAGGTAGTCGCCCGTGCGTCCGAAGGCTGCGGCTTTGGCAGTCAAGAACTCCGGCGTGATGACAAGCATGGGGTGCTGCGATTCCCACTGCCCGAACACTTCGAATTCATAGTTGGCCCCGTAGCGGACGGACTGCAAGGTGCCGGACAGCCGGGTGTGCTCCTTGTCATCCAGCGGCCAGCCATCTCGCTCGAGGTTCATGAGGAGCCGCTTGGCCTCGGCCTTTTCGCCGCGGAACCAGAGGGTCTTCGCGAGGGCGGTTCTTTCCTCCACTTCAATCACGACCAGATCCCGAACGAACTGCACGGGAAAGGTGACGTTCAAGAATCGGTTCTGGTCGGTGTGGAAATACACCATCTCCAGCCGGTGTGCGCCCGGCTCGAGGTGGACGGCGCCGCGTTTCGGCGGGAACGTCCGGTCCGCCGTCGTCCGGTCTGGCACTTCGCTGTTGTCGATCACCAACTGCGAACCGACGTACAACCGGCTGTCGCCCCATGAGTGGAGGGCGAACTCGTAGTCGCCGGCCTTTTCCACCTTGAGGTAGCCGGTCAGTTTCAGGCCGGAAGGGCGGATCTCCCAACGCTCCTGGCTGTCGTCGCCGATCACCTGATGGCGAAGCAGGACTTCCTGCAGATGTTCATTGTCAATGTGCTTCAGCTTGCCCGTTTTGACCGGCTCCAACGTGCCGAAATCGGGCAGCTTGTCCCATTTCCCGTCATAGCAGGCATAGTTCACGCCGTTCTCGTCGCAGGCCTCCGTGGTGTACAGCGCGACGGGATAGCTTTCGAATCCCTTGGCCATTGGGTAAAGGCCCAGCCAAATGGCTTCCGGAAAGCGCATGTATCCTTCCAGCCCGGGTATCTCGCGCTCTTGTTGTCCCGTGCCGACGTTCCAGAAGCAGCCGATGGTGCCGCCTAGGGAAACAAGTTGTTTGCTGTCGGGACTGAACTGGACGCACGTCACCGGACCGTCAGGCATCGGCGGCGTGTGCTCCCGCGGAATGAGCGGCACTTTCTTGCCCGACTCCAGGTCCCACAGGCCGACGGCCTTCTCGCGGCTTCCCGAGGCGAGTCGCTTGCCGTCGGGTGAGAAGGCCAGCGAGAGGACCTCGCCCGGCTGGTCGCTCAAGACGCGCAGTTGCTGTCCGCCGGCCGCGTCCGAGATCCTGATTTGCGTCTTATCGATGGCGGAGGCCAGACTCTTGCCGTCGGGCGAAAAGGCGACCGCGCGGACCGCCTCGGCATGTCCGGTAAGCGTGAGCAGCTCGCTGCCGCCGGCGACGTCCCAGACCTTCACGGTCTTGTCCAAGCTGCCCGAGGCGAGCCGCTTGCCGTCGGGCGAGAAGGCCAGCGCGAACACCTCGCTCTTGTGGCCCGCCAGCGAGCGGACGGTCTGGCCGGTCGCCGCGTCGAGGAGCGTGATGCGGGAATCCTGGCTGCCAGCAGCCAGGATTTTGCCGTCGGGCGAGTAGGCCAGCGAGACGATCCCCACCGACCCGACACCGATCAAGTTCTGCAGCTTGCCCCCCTTCTCGAAGTCCCACAGCATCACCTCGCCATACTGATGTCCCGAGGCATACCGCGTGCCGTCGCGGGCGATGGCCAGCGAGAGGGGCACGTTCGGCAGCACTCCCAGCATCATCAATTCCTCCGAATTGTGGCGCGCACCTGTCTCCAAGTCCATGCACCGCACGCGTTGCTCAACCGCCCAGGCCCGCCGCTTCAAGTCGGCCGACATGACGGACCCGGCGTACTCGGCCTGGTATTCGTACGGGCTCAGTTGCAGCAGCCACGTAATCCGGTTGGTAGTGCCCTTCTTCAGGTGACTGGCGGGGATGACGATGTTGCCGTCGGGCCACTGCACCATCCGCCCCAGCGGTTCGCCGTTGATCCAGACGTGCTTGTGGTGCGCCCAGGGGAGCCCCGTGTTGGGGTTCACGTGGTAAACCAACTGCTTGCCCTGCCAGTCCGCAGGCAAGTCGAACTGGTTGGCAATCCAGTATGCCAGGTTGTTCTCGTATCGTAGCCCGATGCCTTTTTTCCCAGAGTCGTCGCGTGGCCGCGTGACAGGCGACCAGTCCAGTCCGGCGGTCAGTTCGCCCAGCTTGTCGCTGTCGGTGAGGCGGTGGTACTGGCGTGCCCTTGCCATTTCCCAGCGCTGGCTCAGGTCCACAGCCGGTGCGACCGCTTCGCGTTTGGCCAGCAGGGCGTACGCCTCGTCCGGTTTGCCGCGGACGGAAAGGTAATGGTCGGCCAGCGCGGAGACGGCGGTCCTCCAGTGTGAGCTGCCGGCCGGGGCGCGCTGCAGGACGGCTTTCAGAAGCTTCTCGGCGGCGTCGTGCCGGGCGGCCGTCGGACCGTGCTCCGGATTGTTGAAGCTCTGCGCGGTCTGTAGCAACTGGCTGTAGGGATAGGCCTCGATCAGCTCGTCGACACGCGCCGCCAGCGCTTCGGCGACCCGGGGGATGGGGTGTTCGTTGAGGAGCGAGTTGGCGTAATTCCAGCGTATCACCGGGTACGACCAGTAGTAGAGGCTGGCCAGGTCGCGGAGCGGAAGCTGCTTGAGAACCTTCTCCTCGGCGCAATCCCAGATCATGTTCCATAATTGCATCCTTGGCTCGTGAAACATGTCGCAGGTCGCCTCAACCATCTGGACATGGATTTCGCCCTCGGCGCGGGCGATCACGTTGCTCCCCGGGCCGCCAAGTACCTCAAGCTGGACCTTCTTCGCGCCGGGACTCAGGAACAGATGTACGACCTGCCGGCCCTCGGTCGTCCGGCCGTCGCCGAAACGCCAGCGGTAGACGGCGCCTTCGGGGCAGCCAGGCGCGTGTGCGGTGAAGTGATACCAGAGCAGGTCATGCGCGGGATAGCCATAGCCGCCCATCAGGCTGGCGTACTGGTTCCATGTGAACGAAGCGACCGGCGTCGGCTCGCGGCCTTCCAGCGGACCGGCCGTGCCGTCCGCCATCGGCTCCCACACCATGTAGTTGTGATGTTCGGTGTAATGGTTGTCGTCCGTCCCGCCGAATTTCATCCACTCCCGGTCATAATTCCCCGCCTCCGTCTTCATCGGATGTTTCCAATACAGCATGGCCCTACCAACCTCGCCGGCAGGGCCATATCGCCGTAGATCGAGGCGGTGGGGCCCCTTCTCAAGTTCGAGATCGAACAGCCGCCAGCCATCGCCAGCGCGGAAATTCGAGATCATTTGACCGTCGAAAAGCAGATAACCCGCGGGGCCGATCATGCACAGGAACCGATACGAGCCGGTCGCCGGGATATGGAAGTATCCGGTGGTCCGGGAGAGCCAGGGCGGCGGAGAGTGGATCAACTGCAGGTAGTCCAACCGACCGGCGTCCGTCGATCCGAACGGCAGGTAGTCCTTGCTGCGGTTGATCACGCGTGCCGGCTTGGGCTGCGCCGCCGTGAACCACCGCGTTGCGCGCGAAGTCCGTGTAGCAACCCCATCCTCTGCCGGAACCCCCTTGCCCGCCACCTCGGCGCCGTCCCACAGCTTCTGCCAGCCGTCGAGCGTTTCCAGCGCCGGATCGTAACGCTCGAGGTGGCGGAGTTCTTCGACAAGTTCCGCCTCGGGGACCCAGTCCAGCCGCTGCGGGTTCCTCGCACGGTCAACCAGGTAGACCAGGTACTCCGCGTCTTCACTGGAACAGTCGAACAGGATCGACATCGGCTTGCGCGCCTCGGCCCAGACCACCCGGCAGCCGACCTGCCCGCCGGAGCGCCGGTGAACGATGGGAATCAGCCCGCTCGGGTCGCACCCGGACAGGCACAGGATCACGTTGGCGACGGCGGGACTGCGGGTAATGAACCCGGCTTGCTGGAGGCGCGCGCCGCCGGATTCGATCCGCAGCGTCTTCGCGCCGGGCGGGATCGCCACCAGGAAGGCCGGTGCTGGTCCGACGCGGCTGTGGTTCTTCGCCTCGTCCCAACGGTGCATCTTCTCTTCAGGAACCGCTTCGCCGTCGATGAAAACCTTGGGATCGTCCAAAAATTTCCCCATATGGCCAAACTTTTTGTCTTTCGACCGAAAGGAAAACCATTGGTACTCGGGCTTGATGGTGTACGTCGCCGAACCGGTACCCCGCAGGATCGGACCGCCGTCTTCTTCGCGCACGTCGTAATAGAACTTGGGATCCCACGCCCTGCCCTGCTGCTTGTAGAGTTCTTGTTGCTGGGCGATGGTTTTCGCCTTCTCCTCCGGCTTGCGGAGATCCTGCCGGTTGGCCGCCTTGTCCTTCGGGTCGAACGCAAGCCCTTCGGTCGTCGCCAGCGGCTGCAGGTCGGCCAGGTAAACCTGCGGCGGCATCCGCAACAACGCATCCTTCACCGCCACGGTGACCGGAACCCGGATCTCGGCATCCTTGACATGCCAGGGTGCCGATGGGACTGGTGCGACCGGCTGCTCCGCGGCGGAACCGGCACCCGCACCGAGCAGCGCCGCAAGAATCATAAAAATAACAACGCGAACCTCCAACGAATTCATCCGATGCATGCGTGTTGTTATACGATGATCAGTTCAATTTCTTTCCGCAGACGGCTTGGGTGATCCTGAATTCGGGAATGCGAACCACGAATGTCACGAAAAGGCACGAAACAAGAGGGAATTGTGACAGTCCGCCCATTCACCTGATGGATGAGGGTATGAATATCCAGAACCCGTTCGGGCAATGATTCAACCCTTCCGGCAACCTCCGCAGCCGGTGCCTTTGAGCATGATTGCGCCGGTCGGACAGACCTCGGCGGCACGCTTGGCGGACGTCTTCAGGGCTTCGGCCATGGGGCGGCCGAAGGGCGAGGCGACGGCGACTTCAAAGCCGCGACCCAAGAAAGACATTCCCAGTTCCTCGCCAGCCTGTCTTGCCACTTCCACACACGCGCCGCACAGAATGCACTTGCCCGGTTCGAAGATGATGTCGGGATGCGAGGAATCCCGCACGAAGTGTCGTCGCTCGCCAACGAAACGGGTCGGATCCACGCCGTACTGCGTTGCGTAGGACCGCAGCCCGCAGGGAATTGCCTTGCCGCAGCCGCAGCCCAGGCAGCGCCGTGATTCGCGCGCCGCCGTCTCTGGCGTGAAACCCAGTTCCACTTCCTCAAATGTGGTCCGCCGTTGCTCCGCCGGCAGATGTGGCATGGGTGCTCGCGGCGCTTCTTCGATACCCCGCAAGAACACCGCCAGTTCCTCCTCGCTCAGCTTGCTCATGAGGACATTGACCGCCTCTGGTGAGCCGATGACCTTTTGACCATGCAGATACTGGTCCATGGACGCCGCCGCGAGCTTGCCCGCCGCCACCGCCCGCACGGCGAGGTCTGGACCGGTGACCGCATCGCCGCCGGCGAACACGCCCGTTAGATTGGTCGCCAGCGTGTTGGTGTTCACCTCGATACCCCATTTGGAGAAAGCGAGATCCGCAGCTTCTTGAACCGTGAAGTCCACCGCCTGTCCAATCGCCGCAATCACACACGTGGCCGACACTTCAAATTCGGAGCCACGAATCGGAACGGGACTAGCGCGACCACTTTTGTCAGGCGGACCCAGTTCCATGCGCTGGCATGTCAGATTCAGCTTCCCGTTCTTCCGCTCCAGCTTGATAGGGGCGACGAGGAATTCGACCGTGACACCTTCCTCTTCAGCCGCTTCCACTTCTTCCATGAGACACGGCATCTCGCGCCGCGTGCGGCGGTAGAGGACCCGCACGGATTTCGCGCCGAGGCGCAATGCGCAACGGCTGGCGTCCATCGCCGTGTTGCCGCCGCCCACAATGATGGCATCGCTGCCAACCGCAGGAGGTTGGCCGTCAGTGATCTTTTCCAAAAACTCGAGCGCCGGCATGGCCAGTTCTTCGCCGGAGCAACCCAAGCCGCGCGAACCCTGCGCACCGACCGCAAGAAACACCGCGTCGAAGTCGCGTCGAAGTTGGTCGAGCGTGCAATCCCGGCCCAGCTTTTGGCCCAGGCGAAATTCCGCGCCCAAGTCGCGGATCATTTTGATTTCCGCATCGAGTACATGACGCGGAAGGCGGAAGGCTGGGATGCCGTAACGCAACATCCCGCCCGCTTGCGGATGCGCATCGAAGAGAACCACGCCATGCCCTCGGCGCAGAAGGAAATACGCCGCTGCCAACCCCGCCGGTCCCGCACCGACTATGGCCGCGCGCTTGCCGGTCGCCGGCTCCTTGCGCGGGCGGTAGGGATCGATGGCGAGGCGCTGGTTATCCGCAGCGAAGCGATGCAGATTGCGAATCGAGAGCGATTCCTCGACGTTGCATTGACGGCAGTTTTGCTCGCAGAGTCGCGGACAGACCCGTCCCAGCGAGGCCGGCAAAACGAGATCATCCGTTACGATCTGGGCCGCTTGGCGCTGGTCGCCCTTGCCGATGAGCGAAATGAAGCCGGGGATGTCAAGCCGCGCCGGACAGCCGGTCTGGCAAGGCCCGACACAATCACCGGCGTGGTCGGAGATGAGCAGTTCCAGGGCGGTCTTGCGCACCGCCCGCACTTCATCGGAGTTGGTCAATACAATCATCCCATCCGCGGCCGGCATGGCACAGGACGGCGAAAGATTGGGCATGCCTTCGATCTGGACGGCGCACAGAAAACAGGAGGCGGACGGCGCGAAACCTTCGACATGGCAAAGGGTGGGGATCGAAATGCCGAGCTTTCGAGCCGCTTGCAGGATGGTTTCGCCCGGTTGTACGTCGACGGGGCGGCCATCAATTGTCAGATGCAGGGAAGCACTCATGATACGGCGTCATTTCACCTCAATTGCCCCGTGGGGACACGCCTGCCTGCAAATGTCGCACCGCGTGCATTTCGATTGCCCGGAAGTGCTTTCGGGGTGAAGGCCATTGCAAGAGACAGTGGTTTGCGACAGGATCCATGGGAACATTCCTCGAAGTCAAAATACCGATACGGCCCGCGTTGCCAAGAAGTTTCATTGAAAAGCTCCATGGTGCTGCTTCTGGTTTCGTCATCCTGAAGCCGGAGTTCGCTTGTCTGGGAATGTGCGCGTGGGCCCGGTCCACATTCGAAATTCAGCATTCGGCCATGAAACGCGTCTAGCGGCACTGTTTGATGAGTTCGCACCCCAAGCCGAAGGCTTGGTTCCCAATTTCATGCAGAGTGGCCCGCTTCGCGACAAATTCGCCGAGAAAATCGCACCTCGGTTTGGGGTGAACTCACAAGTTATCGCAATCCATTTGGATCGTGACGGCATCTGGCCCGCTTGCTGATTTTCATCTGCTCATCCCTCTGAGTGAGCACCTGTCCCGAGCCCTGAACCATGCCCATCAAACATTTTCGTCGGAGTCATCATCCATCTTGTGTAGGGCGTGCGGGAGGGGCGGGAATTTCGCGCCGACCCACTTGTCAAAGTGCGTTTTTCGTGCCCATGATTCCCACAGACACCCATTGTACCCATGAATCCTGATACCCTTGTTTTTGGAATTTATCTGATTGTGGTCGCCGTTGTCGGCTACCTTGCCTCGCGCAAGAAGGAGGAGTCCGACGACTACTTCCTCGCCAGCCGCAACCTGGTGTGGTGGGTCATCGGCGGCTCGATGATCGCGGCGAACATCTCGACCCATCATTTCATCGGCATGTCGGGGCGGGGGTATGAGATCGGCCTCGCGGTGGCCAGTTATGAATGGATCGCGGCGATCGCGCTGGTCCTCTACGGCAAGTTTTTCCTGCCCTACTATCTGAAGAGCAAGATCACCACGATGCCCGAGTTTCTGGAACGGCGCTTCAGCGACAAGGTGCGCATCGCTTATGCCATCATCAGCCTGATAGGCTATATCGTGATCGAACTCGCGGTGGTGCTCTACACCGGATCGCTCGCCATCAACTCGGTGTTCGGGCTGCCGCTCGTCTGGGGACTGCTCATCCTCTGCGTGGTGGGTGGAGGCTACGCGATTTACGGCGGCTTCAAGGCGATCGCCTACACCGACATCATCCAGGTCACGGTGCTGATCCTCGGCGGCCTGACGGTCATGCTGTTAGGGTTGCACAAACTGGGCGTGCTGGTGCCGGAATACGGGCCATCGGTGATCGGGGGCTTCAAGGCGGTGCTTGCCGGATCGCCGGAGAAATTCCACATGGTGCGTCCCGCCAGCGACCCCGAACTGCCGTGGCCGGGGGTGTTTTTCGGCGGCATGTGGCTGGCTAACATCTTCTATTGGGGGTGCAACCAGTTCATCACCCAGCGCACGCTTTCCGCCAAGAATGTCTGGCACGGGCAAATGGGCGTGGTGTTCGCGGGCTTCCTCAAGTTGCTGGTCCCCTTCCTCGTCGTGCTGCCGGGCATCGTCGCCTTCCGCCTCTACAATCCGGAGAGCGGACTGCTCAAGGCCGACTGCGTGCTCCTGAAACCCGACCTCGCATTCCCCACGCTGGTCAAGCAATTGCTGCCGCCAGGTCTAACAGGGCTGGTGATGGCCGGGCTGATGGGCTGCGTGATGTCACACGTGGCGTCCATGATGTCGGCCAGTTCCTCAATCCTCACCTTCGATATCTATAAGAACTACGTGAAGCGTGATGCCACCAGTGCCGATCTGGTGCGTTTCGGGCGCATCACATCGATCGCCGTGCTGGTGGCTGCCACCGGTGTCGGATACTTCCTGCAAAATCTGCGGGGTATCTTCATCTACATTCAGGAATTCTGGTCGATCGCCTATCCGTCGGTGTGCGCGTTGTTCCTGGCAGGTTTCTTTTACAAGCGTGCCACGGCGCGTGGGGCGTTCATTGCGATCATCGCCGGTCCGTTGTGGGCCACGGCGGTGACGGTACTGGAAAAGTTACACATGCTGCCGCACATTCCATATCTATCTGTTTGGAGTGGCGCGGGGGATGCCGGCCACTGGCTGATTCCGTTCCTGACCCGCGGTGCGATCGACTTCCTGTTTGCCTTCGCCATCCTGTGGATGTTCCGCAACCGTGGCGAAATCGAACCCCGCGCCATCATCGACCGGTCGTTCTCGCCGGAAATCCTCGCCGAAATGCGCGCGCTGCCGTATTACAAGCGCTTTGGCTTCTGGAGCACCATCCTGGTGGCCTGCGTCGTCGCCCTGTATATCCGGTTCTTCTGAGCGGGATCACCCCGGGACAAGTACCATGAACCCCAATCAGCCATGCGCACTGCACCGCTCTAACACCATGCCGCCAATCATGTTGTTAAAACCGTTGTTATGTTTATGGATTGCCGCGACCTTGATCTTGCCTGCGGCGGCCATGTCCCTTGAAGAGGCCGGCGTGGCACTTGGCAACGAGGACTTCAGGGTGCGCGAAGCAGCGGAAAAAGTCATCCGCATGGCCGACATTGGCGAGTATGATAGGATCGCACGCCTCTCCCGGAGCGATAATCCGGAGGTGGCCGCGAGGTGCCGCCGCAGCCTGCCGATTGTTTTGTTGGGAATTGACGACCGGTTCCCGCCGGACCTCGCCACCAAGCTACGCCGCATCGACGATTTCAGCGGTCGCGAGCTTGAGCGCATCGTGGAGGCGCTCACGAATATGGAGCCGCTGCGGCTGGTGACCCTGATCGGGCTTCACAACCACTGGCAGGTCCGGCGTCCCGCCGCCAGACAAGCCGCCGGAAAACTTGTCGCCGCGCTGGAAATAGGCGTTCAGACCGCGCTGCGCGGTGAAGGGAGTCTAACCGATCTGAGCCGGCTCAATCCCGATCGCTACGAGACCAAGACCCTATCCATGGTTCTCAACGAATTGTGCAAGCAGTGCCCGGGCGATTTGTCTGCGGTGTTGCCGCTCCATGAATCCTGGACACGTTGTCATCCGCAACTCATGGCGCAACTCAATGCGGACGGCTACCGGTTGGAAGCGGCCAAGGCATCCAGCCTGGCACCGCAGCGCAGCGAGGGCTTGCGGAAAATCCTCCATCTTGCGACCCAACGCGAATTGACCAACGACCAGAAGGCCGCAGTGCGCAAGCAGCTATCGAGCTATCGGGACGAGGCGCTCGTATTTCCCGTGGCAACCCTCGATCGCGAAACGGGGTGGTATTTTTTCGACGTGTTCGGATCGGGCCAGGGCGGGCAGGCTTATCTGGATGCGTATCGCAAATTCCGCGCCCGCTTTCCGGAAATGCCCGAAAAGAGCCTGTTGGCGCAACCCCTCGAGGTGCTGTTGGTGCTCGAGAAGTCGGGACCCGGCGCGGCCATGAACTATGCCATGACTCAAAGCATGCATGGCGGAGTTATGTTGTTAGGCGAGTGGTTGCACGCTCATCCCGAGCTGATTCGCGAGCCGTTGCCGCTGCCTCCTGTCAAGGACGGGAAAGCCTACAATTACCGCACCATCAAGTTTTTCCGGATCTTCGCACCCTACGCGGATGATGCCGAGATGAGGCGGAACCCGGAAATCACTGCCGCCTTTGAGATCCTCGCCAAGGACCCTGGATGGATCGAAGTCGCCAAGCAGGCCCGCGCAGCCATGGCACAACAGAAATAAGGATTGGCTGGCGTGGTTGCTGAAACTACCGTGACACCACCGCCACTCTAACACCCATGCCCGCGATGCCTCCGCCGCCACCCGCGGACGCTCCCGCCAAACCGGCGCCGTGACTCAACTGCGCGGACCCGTAAGCTCACACCCGTTGCCTGGCCTTCAAAATCAAAAATCAAAAATCCATCCACAAATCCCGGAGGGATTTCAGCTTGTAGCCCGGGGTCGCAGCAAGGGAGGACAGCCGTCCCGGCTGTCTTGGCCAACGGGCGCGTTCGGCGAGCGGTTCGACTGAGACTTCGGCGAGCTCAGTCGAACC
>CAISTY010000220.1 GCA_903888515.1 Akkermansiaceae bacterium
AGAATGGCGCAGGTCATTCATATACAACGAACTGGACCGCCCTCTAGGTGTCGAGGACATCGCAACGGTTTATCATGTCACGGCCTCCAAGCGGGTGTTGGTGCTCACTTGCGGGCGGAGTCGGAGGTTTTTTGACCATGAATTCACTCCAATCCAAGCTTACCACCGGATATTGAATGGCCTGGCTCAGTTCCACCCAATGAGTCGCTGCCAGGATAGCACTCAAATCGCCGAACTCAGCGATTGCGACCCTTTGGGGCAATTGGCGACTCTGACCACGCGGGAACGCGAGATCCTCCAATGGCTCCGTGAGGGCAAAAGGGATCCCGAAATTGCCATCATTCTCGGCATCAGCCTGCGAACGGTGAACCACCACATGGCGAATACCCGCCGCAAGCTCGGGGTCGAGACTCGCACCGCTGCCGCGATGTTCCGATAAACCCGGCGGAGTGCCGGGCTTATCGGAAATCCTGCCGACCTGCGCTTGAGCAATGGCCCACGCATGCCTGCCAGCGTGAGCCGGAAAGATGCCGTCGCTCTTTCGTTCGTTGCTTGCGATTGGCATGTGGTGGTCGAGGTCTTCTTCATTCCGTTTGTTTTTTAGTTGTTTGTTTGGATGCCAATTCCGGCGGGGCGGCGTCCATGCAACTCCGTCCGGTGGCAAACGCGACTCTGGGCCATGCCGTGGAATCCGCATATAGGCAGGACTACCTATTTTCGTTTTCTGCTAGAAAATTAATTTCCCAGTGACAGCCGTTGAGAGAGCCGGTGGCTGGAGCCGGAGAGCGGAAAAGAGAAGCCCTATAGGATCATGGTAAATCAACCCTATTATTCCCCGCCCCACCCACACCGGCCACCGGCTCTTTCAACGGCACCTCACCCCATCCACATCTCCAAATCCGCCATCGCCGCCCTGACATTGCCCTTGGCTCCTTCCGCGATCTGGCGGGTGATTCCAATAGGAGCGCCCCAGCGCCGGGCGAGGAAGGCTGCGAGAACCTCGTTTTCCGGTGGCTGGAGGCGGACCGATTGGAAGCGGGTCTGGAAGCGTTCCGTTAGACTGGACAGGTCAAGGTTCGTGGTGCCGAGGAATGCGTGACCCGGCCTCATGCGGTCGAGGTAGGTGAGGAGCATGTCCTGGGCATCTTTGGAGCAGCGGTCGAGTTCATTCACTATTTTGATAGACCACGGGCCGAACATGGACGCATCGGCAAGCGAGCGGGTCCACTCGCGGGCGATGTCCAGGCCTACCTCCCGGCCGTGTTCACATCCTCGATGGCGGCCGGGTGGCTGGCGAGCGTGCTGGCTATCAGATTTACCAGACTCGTCTTGCTGCTGCCTGGAGCGCCGGAGATCAGGAGCTTGAGCGGTTGGTTAGGTGATGCCCTGAGTCGTTCCGCTTTCCGCAGCAGCACTTCCGCCACCTTGCCCGCCTGCCCGACGAAATCCGCAGGACAGGACGGGACAAAGCAGGTGGGCGCGATGGGATTGCAGATTGCAGATTGCGGATTGCGGATCGGACAGAACACGGGCGACGCCAAGCTTACAAATTCTCAATCCGGGTCCGAGCGGTGGATCAGCCGTTGCACGATCCACGCCGAGACGAGCGAAGCTCTTCATTCCGCAATCCGAAATCCGCAATCCGCAATCGGCGAGCGGGGCCCCGCCAGCGAGTTCGGCAATCCTGGCATCGACGATCTCGCGGATCAGATCCACGGGAATCTCGGTGATCGAATAAACGATGCCGCTCAGGCTTTGCAACCCCAGCCGTTTCTTCAGTTCGTTGCGGGCATGATATCTATCGGACTGGATTGTAATTTTATCCCGAATCCGCCTATTTATGACACCTGCAATGCGACGTCATGCTCCTGGTGATCGTCGTTGAGGGGGAGGATGTTGCCCGGCATGGG
>CAISTY010000221.1 GCA_903888515.1 Akkermansiaceae bacterium
GATGATATTGCTGGAAGAGGGGGTGGAAAAGCTCGCAGAGATTGTGAACGAGAGAGGCGAGCTTGAGGTGAAGGTGGTGAGGAAAGGGATGAAGAAAGCCGTGGTGGACGCGGAATTGGAGATGTTGGAGCGAAGCCGGGATGTGGCGCTGGGCAGGATGTTGCGCTGCCGTGTTAGATATTTCACGGATGGAGCTGTGATCGGGAGTCGGGGTTTTGTGGATGAAGTGTTCCGATTGTGTAGGGACCGGTTTGGCGGCCAGCGCAAGGACGGCGCGCGCAAATGGCGGGGCAGTGGCTCGGCAGCGGCGGGAACGCTGTGGAGTGTCAGGGATTTGAAGAAAGGGATTGGATGATGTTGCCGGAAGGGCGTATGAGCGCCCGCATGACGCGCCGGGCTTGCGGGGAACCCCGTCTGATGACCCGACAAAATCAAACGTCTGGACGGGCGTTCGTCCTTGTGTAGGTTTTCGCCATGGTCGCCGCTGCCGCAACAACCCCTGGTGAATTGATCTACGAGGCGATCGGCCTGAAAAAGCAATTCGACAATGGCAAGGTGATCGCGCTGCGCGGCTTGGATCTGGAAATCCGGCAGGGGGAATTTGTCGCGGTTGTCGGTCAGAGTGGCTGCGGCAAGAGTACCTTGCTGTCGATGCTCGGCTCGCTGGACAAGCCAAGTGAAGGCACGCTGAACTACTGTGGCACCTCGATTCCCGACATGCCGGATCCTGCGGCGTATCGCGCCCACGAGATTGGGTTTGTGTTCCAGTCGTTTCATCTTCTGCCGACTTTCACTGTTTTGGAAAACGTCCAGATCCCGATGTTCGGAGGGAAACTATCACGCTCGCAACGCAAGGCACGGGCCGTCGAGTTGCTGGAATCCGTCGGTCTCGGGCATCGATTCAATCATTTTCCATCCGAGCTGTCCGGTGGCGAACGGCAGCGTGTCGCCATCGCCCGCGGTCTTGCCAACCAGCCATCCGTAGTGTTGGCGGACGAACCGACCGGCAATCTTGACAGCGAGAGCGCCTTGCAGATCATCGACATTTTGTTAGATCTTCATCGCAAGTTGGGAGTGACGCTGGTGCTTGTCACCCACGATATATCCGTAGCCGAGCGTGCCTCGCGGACGATCCGGATGAAAGACGGGCGCGTGATCTCGGATCAGGTTGCGATTGCCCACTAAGACCTACCCATCATGACATTTTTCACTATTGTTCTCCGCAGTTTGACCCGGCGTCCTGTCCGTACTTGCCTGACCTTGGTTGGCATTTCCATCGGCATTGCAGCGGTGGTCACCTTGGTCGGCATGGCTTCGGGGTACGAAAAAGGCATTGGCAAGCAATTGGACGTCGTCGGCATCGACGTGGTGGTGAGCAACATGAGCGGCGGCATCATGCCCAAGATGTTTGACGCGGCGCTGCAGCAGAAGGTAGCGGCGCTGCCACGGGTTGCGGAAACGACGACTGTCTTGATGCGGATGATGAGCGTGGAGGATGCGCCGATCATGATGATCTCGGGCCGCGAGTGGGGCGGATTCACTTGGCACCAGATGAAAATTCTCGAAGGACGGATGCTCAAAGACGGCTCGGAAAAGGCGGTCGTCCTCGGCACGCTCGCGGCGGAGTTGCTCAGGAAAAAGGTGGGCGACACTGTGCAGATCGAGACCGAAGAACTAACGGTCGTCGGCATTGTAGACGGTCGCTCGATGGTGGAGAACGGCACGATTTTCCTATCGCTGCAGGTGATGCAAGAGATCTCCGGGGAAGAGGGCAAAATCAATTTTCTGGACATCCGGGTTTCCCCCAACACCTCGAAAGCGGAAATCGTCCAGCTTTGCAAGGACATCAAGGACATTTTCCCTGAAGGCCGGGCGATGGTGGCGAACGAGGTGGTCGGCACCAGCCAGGGGTTCCGGGTGGTCCGGGCCATGAGTTGGAGCACCTCGCTGCTGGCCATCATTGTGGGCGTGCTCGGGGTGATGAATACCATGCTGATGACTGTTTTCGAGCGCACGCACGAGATCGGCATTCTGTTAGCCGTGGGCTGGCGGCGGCGGCGCATTGTTTTCATGGTGTTGTGTGAGTCCGCGTTGTTAGGACTGCTTGGCGGCATCGTCGGCGTGGGGCTCGGCGTTCTGGGGCTCATCACCCTGGGAGCCTCGCCCGGGATCCGCGGATTTATTGAGCCGGATATCAACGTGAAGCTGATGCTCATCGCCATTGCCATCGCGGTGGTTGTCGGCGTGATCAGCGGTTTGTATCCGGCGTGGCGCAGTTCCCGGCTGACACCGAGTCTCGCGCTGCAGAACTAAACCCAAACCACTCCACTCCCATGAATCCAACACTTCGAGTATTCCTTCACGCCGTGATCGGCACCGCGTTTCTTGTTTCCGAGGCCCATGCCCAGGAGGGCGTGCTATCGGCGCGCGATCTTGCCGCGCAACTCAGCAACATCATTCAGGATGGCTCATCGATAGTGCGCTTGAGAATGGACATCAGCAAACCGGGAGGCGGGGGGAAGACCGTGTTGCAGATACAAGTGAAGTCGCGGCGCACCAAGAGTGCCACCGATCTGGTCTATCAGGTTCTGTGGCCCAAGGACCGCAAGGGCGAGTCATTTCTCCTGCACAGATCAGGCGGCCGTGCGCCCAGCGGAACGGTATTCACCCCGCCTGACTCGATGGTGCCGCTCACTGCGGCAAGAATGAGGGAAGGCATTTTCGGCAGCGATCTTGCGTATGATGATCTGGCGGAGAATTTCTTTGCCTGGGGGAATCAAGCCATTGTCGGCACGGAGGAAGTGGACCGGGTGCCATGCCAGATTCTGGAATCCAAACCGGGCAAGGGGGATGGCACGAGTTATGCGAAAGTGCGCAGTTGGATCGATACCAAACGCATGGTCACCTTGCGGGTGGAAAAACACACGGATTCCGGCAAGCTGGCGAAACGCATTGATACCACCCGGGTGTCCAAGGACGACACCGGCCGCACGATTGGCTCGAGTTTTTCGGTGCAGCGTAGCGGGCAGGATTCCGTTACGGAAATCGAAGGCTCCAACAGCAAGCATGGTGTGACTTTCCCTGTCGATGGTTTCACTCCGGAGGCACTCCGCGCACTCAAGTAATCCTTGCCATGCATCACCTCAAGCCCATGGACGCTGTTGCCGCATTGTATGCGGAGGATCAGCATGATTTGGCGGAGGCCATAGTTGCGAGCTTGAGCCGCGCCATTTTTCACGAGCAGGACACGAAGCCGGCAAGCAAGGCCAAGATCTTCATTGGGCGCGCCACGCATAAAGTGGTGCGCTGGACCACCAAGGCCACGCCATCCATGGATGACAGTGGGATCATGCTTTATCGGAATTCCCTGTTTGAGCGTTCCGGCCATCCCTACGCGCGGTCGCTGCTGACATCATCCCGGAGTGAGAGCGTCGCTCTGGTGGAAGGAGGAGATCCCATGAACGGTCCCTACATGATGTTATCGCGGGAGATTCGCAAAAGCGGCGGCATGTGGGACCGGATATTTTTTGAATCCGTGCAGAGCAAAGACGTGCAGTTGCGCTTCATGTTGGAAACGCAAGCGACCTACAACGCTGCCAAACGCGTGTTAGAGCGGGGCGAATTAGTTCGCATCAAGGCGGTGGCCGCCGGGACCGGTCTCAGCCTGATTTTGGCGTACGACAAGCTCATTCGTGACGGTTTCGATCCCCGATCCATCATTGCCGTGATCACCGACCGGGACGCTGCGAATATCGCGAAATGCAACCGGCTTCTCGCCAAGCTGGCCAGCACCCGGAACCACCACAATGTCCCCGGGCATGCCTATGGGATATTTGCCGTGGCCGAAGATGTTTTCGATGGGCCGGATTCGTTGGCCGTAGCATTTCATCCGCCTTATCATATTGTCACTGCCATTGGCATCCTCGAGTATTTCCAAGGCGGCTCGCACAGCACGACCGGGCAGAGGTTGATGCTGGAGGAGACCGAGGATACGGTTACGGCCCATGATTTAGCCGCCTGTCTGGCAGAAATGACCACTGACCGCGGCAACCTGATTGTGAACACCTACCGCGATCATTCCTCCATTCGCATCCTCGAGCTCTTCGGCAAGCGTTTCCATTTCCGCGATCGGGTGCATCTGCGGGATCTGCTAGCGCCGCTGAACTTCCAGTCATTCCATCTTGCCGGATCCGGTCACATTTACGACGTCGAGGTTTTTGAAAAATCCGCTAGCGGGGGCTAACAAGGGATCACTTGTGATCTTGAGGCTGCCTGGCGGCATGTTGTTAGAGGGAATTGAGAAACTCGACGAGGTCGCTGCGTTTTGCATCGTCCTGGATCACCCACGGGTGGGGCGGGTGTTTCGTGAAGGGTTTTTTATAGATGCTGCTGCCGGGGAGGAGTCGCTGAGGATCCAAGAGGTCGTCCAGGGTGGCCACCGAGTGGTCATGGAGGTATGGAGCCGTGGCGTAGATCGAGAGCAGCGGTGTGACGCGGATTCCGCCGCTCTCATTCATCCGTAGGGTGGGAGGGCTGTTGGAGCCGATCAGGTCGAAGGGGATTGTGCTTTGGTTGGTATACATGCCCAGCCATGTTGAATGGCAGGTGTAGCACCTGGCCTCCCCGAACACCTTGCGCCCGCGGGCCGCCTTGGCAAGGTCCACCTTTGTATTGCGCAGAGGGGGCAGGCTGTTGAGGTAGCAGCAGAGGGCGATGGAGACCTTCAGCGGTGCCATGTAGGGCGACCCCTGGTTCATCCAAGCGTTCGAGTGCCGCTGGTACTCCGGCATGGGCACGCCTGCGGAGGACCAATACCGGAAGCCGTTTGTGCCGCGGGCGAGCATGATCGCAGTGGGGTTCTCGATTCCGTCGGGGAAGTAGCGGAACGTCAGGTCGCTGGTTCCGGGAGGCCACCGGTTTGCCTGTTGGCGCTGTTCTTCCGGAAGATTGTCCGCCATTGCGATCAACTTGCCGAACATCAAGGTGCTGGACGGGATGCCTGCGGTGATTTTGTTGTCCACGGGGTCACGACCGGTGTGGCAGTAGGCGCAGGAGTAGCCCACCCGGACTTCCCCGTCGACTCCATCCTGGATTCGAACTCCCACGATGGGCGTGGGCTTGGAGAACCTCTCCGCCTCACCCTCATCGACCAAGCAGTCCTTGTCGTTGCGGGGGAGGAACCCGTATTTGACATATTTGTAGGGGTCGGCGTTGATTTTGATTCGGGGCACCTTGACGAGTGACGAAGCCTCCTCGTTCAGTTGGGTCCACCCGAAGAAGATCGCCTTGCCGAGTTTGATGTGCTCCTCCTGGCCGGTGACCTCGAAGGGTACTCCGTTAGACGAGCGGGGGTTTTTCACGAGAGGCCGGAAGTAGCCCTTGGGGGTCATTTCCATGCGGATCATTTCCCAGAGGGTGACCGTGACGTCGCCGGTGGTGGCATGTTCCGGGACGGTGAACCGGATCTTGGTATCGGACCACTCGAGCACCTCGACCTTGGGGGTTGCCTCGGTCATGTTCACGGCGACTCCGTTGAGGTTTTGCTGGGCTCCGAAGTTGGAGCCGGTGACCGTGACGACCGTGCCGGGGTGGCCCGAGCGGGGCGAGACGTCGGTGATGACCGGATCGGCTGCGAACGATGGCACCATGATGTTTTCGTAGCCTTTGAGGATGGCGTCGCCCATGAGGTTGACGTCGTCCGGCACCTCCATTTTCAGGATCATCGCCTTGGGCACCACCGGGTTGAGGATGGCCTGCACCTTCCGGTACCCCAGGAACACCACCACGCCCAGCAACGCCAGCGGTACGAGCAGGAGCCCGCGCCAGTGGTTCCGAACTGCTTTAACAATTGCCAGGAAATGGTTATTGGAGTGCGTGTGCATGAGAGGAAGCATTCAATATGGCGCGATTAATTCCAAATGGAAGGGGAAGAAATGCGGGAAGCAACGCCAGGTTCTTGGGTTCTTGGTTTGTCATTTAGAGAATTTGGAATTGGGAATTTCAGTTGGCGAGCGGTGGCGGGCGCAAGGGGTGGAGTAAAAAGCGATCAAAACCAAGGGTAAAAATCCGCAAACAGCAATTTCCAAATGGCGGCAGAGATGGAGGGCAACGTCGTGTTCCTGGATTGCTGGGAAACAGCTTCCGGGGTTGGTGCGCAAGAATAAGCCAAAGCGGAGATCGGGATCCAATTCAGTGTTCCACCGTAAGGACCCGAGGGAGTGGGAACCGGCGGGGGAAATTTTTTTCCGGAATGTTGAAAGGAGTGATTTCGGGCGGCGTATAACGAGCATGAAGGTGCAATTGATACCGTCTGTCATCCTATCAGCGAGTTTGCTGACGGGGGTGATTGGGATTAGTGTGGCAGCGGAAGGGGGGCGCGGCAAACCGGATGACTGGTTCGTCAAGAGCGACAAGCCCAAGGAGATGAAGCCGACGCAGTTCGTGGCCTCGGCCGAGACGCGCGACATCATTCCGCCGGTGCCCGGAGCACCGGTGTCCCAGAGCGAGCGCAAGAAGCCGCCCTCTCCGGATTACCTGATTGCCAAGGTCCGGTGGGGATCGAGCGTGGTCATTGGCGGCGAAGACGTCGAGGATTGGCACCTCGCTCCCAACGATCTGGTGCAATTCATTGAGTTGGCGAAGCGCAACAATTTCATGTACGTGTGGTCGCAGATCACACTCGAATCGTTCAGCTATGACCCGAAGCTGATGCCGTCGATCCTGATCAGCGGGGTCCGCGAAGTGAGCTTTGCCCCCGCCATCATCGACAAACTGCGTGAATACGTGCTCGATGGGGGGACCATCATCTGCGACTCGGTTTACGGCTCGCCGTGGTTTTACGAATCGGCGCTGAAAGTGTTCGACGCGATGTTTCCCGAATCGAAGTTCCGGGTTTTACCTGCGGATCATCCGCTGTATCACACGCTGGTGGACATCGACAAAGTCAAATATCACTGCGGACGCGATGACGACAAACCGTTTCTGGAGGGACTCTACATTGGCAGCCGCATCGGCGTGCTGGTCTCCCAGTATGGGCTGGGATGCGGCTGGCAAAACAAGATGGACGTCTTCAAGACGCTGACGGAACGCGGCCTCGCCGCCAAGGCGTACAGCCAGGAATCCGCCGAAAAGATCGCCACCAATCTGGCGGCCTACATTCTGGGATACAGCCGGGTGGGCGAGATCGAGGGCAAGCCCGAAATGTTCGGCCTGGCCGACGAGAAGAAACCGACGGCCGAATTTGTGTTCGCGCAGATCCAGCACGACGGGGCGTGGAATGCCCATCCCGGGGCGGCGCGCGCGCTGCTGAGCAATCTGGAGAAGGAATCGTCGATTCCGGTGAACCTCAAGCGGGTTTCGGTGGACATCGCGGCGGATGATCTTTCGGCCTATCCGTTTCTTTACTTCACCGGCTTGGACGACTTCGTCCTAAACGACAAGCAGATCGCGGGCCTGAAGGCATACGTGGCTGGAGGCGGGACCCTGCTGGTCAACAACTCCCTGGGGCTGGCGTCATTTCACCAGGCCGCCGTGCGCGAGCTGCGCCGCGTTTTTCCCGGCAAGGACTTCGGGGTTTTGCCGGTGAGTCATGAGATTTACGGCAATCTTTTCGATGTCAGTCGCGTGCAATACACGCCGACGCTGATCAAGGACAAGGGCAAGGAGCTGGGTGGCCGGCCGTTCCTCTACGGCATGACCTTCGATGGCAAGCTCCGGGTCATTTACAGTCCCTACGACCTGGAGGCCGGCTGGAACGAAGTGCGCTATCCGCTGAGTCGCGGCTACGAAACGGATTCCGCCAAGAAACTCGGAATGAACGTGATTATGTATGCGATGACGCATTGACAGGACCCCTTATGTGAGGCTTTGCAGAGATATGGTACCCATAACTTCGAATATCATAGAAGATGTTGCCGATGACATCCACGAGGCCGTGGCTTCGCTGGCGCAGACCCATCGACGGCTGCGCGAGGAAATCGGGCGGGTCATCGTCGGTCAGGACGACGTGATGGACCAGGTCCTGACGGCATTTTTTGCCAGGGGTCACTGTGTGCTGAAAGGGGTTCCGGGGCTGGCCAAGACGCTGATTGTCAGCAGTCTCGCCAAAACCATGTCGCTGGCCTTCAAGCGGATTCAGTTCACGCCCGACCTGATGCCGAGCGATATCACCGGCGCGATGATCCTGAGCGGCAACGAACAGAGCCACCGGGAATTCGTCTTCAGAAAGGGGCCGATCTTCACCAACATCATGCTGGCTGACGAAATCAACCGGACGCCTCCGAAAACGCAGGCGGCTTTGTTAGAGGCGATGGAGGAGCTGCATGTTTCGGTTGCCGGTGCGACGCGGCCATTGCCGACGCCGTTTCTGGTGTTGGCGACGCAGAACCCGATCGAACAGGAGGGAACCTATCCCCTTCCGATGTCGCAACTCGACCGCTTCCTGTTCATGATCAAGATCGATTACCCGTCGCTGGGCGACGAGGAGAAGATTCTGCAGGTCACCACGCGTGATACCATGCCCGAGCTGGAAACCCTTATTACCAGCAAGGCCATCATGGGATACCAGGAGTTGGTTAGACGTGTCCCGGTCAGCTCGTATGTGGCCAAATACGCGGCGAGTCTTGCCCGCGCGACGCGCCCGGACAATCCGGACGCGCCCGCCTTCATTCGGAAGTGGGTGCAGTGGGGATGCGGTCCGCGGGCCGGTCAGGCGCTGTTGCTTGCGGCCAAGTCGCACGTGTTGCTCAACGGCAGGTTCAATGTCTCCATCGACGACATCCGGGCGTTCGTCCATCCTGTTTTCCGTCACCGCTTCGGACTGAATTTCACGGCGGTCAGCGAGGGCTACGATACGGACGCGATCATCGACTGGTTGCTTGATGCGGACATCGGGCTTGAGGGGACCAGGAAAACCGGGCGTTTCAATTTCAAGAGAGCAAGATATGGCCAAGCATAAGAGCTACAAATACCTACCGTCGCAGATGGCGGATAACCTGCGGGATTTGGGGATTGCGGTCCGCAAGCAGATGAACGGCGGCATGCAGGGACTCCACCGATCCCCGGCTTTCGGTTCCTCCGTGGAGTTCGCCGAATACCGGTCCTATGTCCAGGGTGATCCGATCCAGCGGATCGACTGGACTGTTTACGCGCGCACCGACAAGTACGTGATCCGCCGTTTCCACGACGAGGTCAACATCCGCGCGCACATCCTGTTAGACACTTCCGAGAGCATGACATACAAGGAGAAAGGGAAGATATCCAAGATGGAATACGGATGTTATCTGGCGGCGTGCATCATGTACATGATGATCAACCAGGGCGACTCTGCGGGGTTGATCACGTTCGGCGATGATATCCGCGAAGTGTATGAACCCGCAGGCACGTTTGCCGGGCTCAGGCCGATGCTGCTGGGGCTCGAGGAGATCAAACCGCAGGGCCAGAGCAATATTGAAAACGCGCTGCACAAAGCGGCGGAGCTTGTCAAAGGGCGCGCGTTTGTGGTGTTGATTTCCGACATGTTGCAGGATCCGCGGGAGATTTTACGGGGCGTCGGGCACCTTTGCTACGACGGCAAGGACGTGACCGTGTTTCACATCATGGACCCCGGGGAGTTCCGCCTTCCGGACGAGGGTTTGATCGAGGTGGAGTTTTTGGAAACCCATGACCGGATGAACGTGGATATTGCCGAGTTCCGGGAGTTATACCTGCAGCGGATCCGTGAGTATATGGACGAGGTTCGCATCGGATGCACCAAAGAGGGAGCGGATTACCTATTGGTGGATACCACCAGCGATCTGCACGATGTGCTGCGTAGAAGGGCGGTCCTATCATGATTCCGGGAGCGTCCCTATTCCTCTATTTGCTGCCGCTGGCAGCCGCCCCTATCGTCTTTCATCTATTGATGCGACGGCAGCGGCGGAGGATCATGTTTTCGACCAAGATGTTCTTCGACCGGGTTCATCCGCAGCTCACGTTTCATCGGAAGGTGCGTGACATGCTGTTATTGGCGGCGCGGGTTCTGTTGATCGCGTTGCTGCTGTTAGCCCTGTCCCGTTTGGTTGTGACGGGCATCACCGGCGTGTCGGGGTTGGGAGGCAAGCAGGTTGTCGTGGTCATTCTGGACAACTCCGCATCCATGGCGGGGCTGGTCAAGGGAAGCGAGCAGACCAAGCTGAAGACGGCGGTTGCGGGTGCGCGGGCGCTGTTGGCGACCATGGACCAAGGAGCCAAATCCGGCGTGGTGCCGCTGGTGGCGGACCCCGAGGTGGAACAATGGGGCGGAATCACTGCCGATAGAAACCTGCAACTGAATTCGCTCGACAAGGTCAGGGTCACTGCGGCGGCCGGAGATCCGGCCAAGGCGCTGATGCAGGCGGTGGCCATGCTGAAGGATGCCGGTTCAGCCGGGGGCGGCTCGGTACACATTTTCACCGATCTCCAGGAAACCGAATGGAAAGACCGGCAGATCCATACCAAAGACGTGGGGCCGAATGTTCGTATCCTCTTTCACCGTGTGACTTCGGCTGCGGCGGACCAGCCCAACGTCTGTCTGGCGCAGGCGAAGATTTCGTCCCGCCGTATCCTCCAGCGGCAGCCGTATCAAGTGGAATTGCTGCTGCGCAATGACGGTGACAAGGCGGTGGAGATTCGTGTCAACATGCAGATCCAGAACCAGACCGCCCCCGACACGACGAAGGTCGCCATGGCAGCCGGCGAGAAAAAGCGGGTCATGATGGGTTTTCGGGCTGAAGCCCCCGGTGCCCACTGGCTGCGGGTATGGATTGAGGGGGATGGTTTCCAAGAAGACAACCGGGCCGCGCTCTCTTACCTCTGCGAACCGACGGGCGACATCTGCTTTATCGGTGGGCAAGAGGCCGGGGATTTCGGCGTGCTCCCGCTGGCCTTCTCGCCCGCCGGAGACGGTCGGGACACCTCGCTGGTGCCGGGATTCGGCGGGCTGCAGGATCTGGGTGCCCGCATTGAGAGCAAGAAGCCGGTGCTGGTGGTCCTGAAGTGGTCCGATGCCTGTGCGCTGGACGGAAAGACGGCGGATTTGCTGGAGACCTACACGCGACAAGGCGGCAACCTGCTGGTTCTGCCGGCGGTTGCGGGACCGGAACCCACGGGCAAGCCCCCCGCGTGGTTGGGAGCTGGCGTCGAAGCCCTCAAGGTGCTGCCGACGGCTGTGTCCTTGGCGGTTGCGGACGGCACGTCCGAGTTTTGGTCTGATCTTCGTGACCCGGTCGGGAGGATTCGTTTGAGCGGTGTGTATGCGAAACAGTATCATCCGTTGTCGCTCCAACAAGAGGGCGGCTACACACCGCTCCTGAAGGCCGACGAAAACCAGGTGTTGCTCGCCGTGCGCGGGCTGGGCGAGGGGCAGGTCATCGTCAGCGGCTTGGCATTCGCCGGCAGGCGGGAGGGGATTCCGGAATGGAGCACGCTTCCCATGCAGAGGGCCTTTCTTGTGATGGTGCAGCCGATGGCACTCGGTGCCGTTTCCGGCGTGGTCAACCGGAACCTGTCCTTGGTCGCCGGCAACGCCCCGCGGTCGCTGCCCGGCAAGGAAGATGAGGTGAAGATCTCCACCTTGGTGGGCGATCAGGTGCTGTGGGCGGGTCCGCGTGCCCAGGCCCCCGTGCTGGTTCGCGAGGGAGCGTATATCGTGCGCATGGGCAAACGGGAGTTGTGCCTGTCGGTCATGCCTTCCGACACCGAGGGCAGCGGATCGTTCATCACCGGTTCCAAGGTGGACGCCATGGGCGAGACACCCCATGCCATTGGTGATCTAACCAGTGAACAGGATTTCAGGGACACGCTTGCGAGATCCGGTGCGGGGATGGAGCTTTACATTCCGCTGTTGTTGTTAGCGATTGTGGCCTTGTTGGCGGAGGGGCTGCTCGGTTCACCTGTGTTGCGACGCGCCAAGGGGCCGGACGACGGCAATAAACCGGATGGCCTGGGGGGATCGAAGGCCGATTCAACGACGAAATTCAGCAGAGAGGAAACCGTATGATCAGCACACTCTTATGGAATCCGCACCTCGGCACGCTGGCTAACAGCCTGATTGTGCTGGTGATGATGGGATGGCTGCGGCTGCTCTATTCAAGGTATCGTTCGCTGCACAGCGTGAAGCGGTCATGGCTTCTCATGATCCCCAAGATCCTGTTCACGCTGCTACTGCTGATCGCGCTCTTTGACCCGAGTTGGCGCGTCGCCAGTTCGATGCGGGATGCGGAGGTCGTGCTGTTGACCGATGTCTCCTCGTCCATGAATGTGAAGGATGGCGATGCGGGCACCCGGGCCGAGCGTGCCAATCGGATCGCGAAAAAATTCAAGGACGAACTTGGCGACTCGGTGAAATTCAGGACCCTGCCCTTTGATGTTGATATCCAGGATCCGGAGAAGAAGTTCGGCGACGAGATTCGTGGCACGGACATTGGCAGAACCATTGTGAGTCTTTCACAGAGACCGGACCTGGCGGCCTGCAAGGCTGTGGTGATGGTGACCGACGGTGGTGATGAGGTGGTCGATAGCGAGCGCATGCCCGGTGCTTCGATTTACATTGCTGGCGTGGGAACGGATCCATCCACATGGAACGATGTGGCCATCGATCAAGTCGTGGTGCCGGCGGAAATCGAAGTGAATTCGCCGTTCAAGGTTTCCGGGGACATCATCGGCAGGGGTGCGCACGGCGATTTCTCGCTGAAACTGGCCGCCGTGGAAGTGGCCCTTGAGAAATCCGTTGACGGCAAATTCCAGACGGTGGATTCGCAGACGGTGGATCTCCGGTCACAGAAGGCGCCTGTGGAGTTCCAGGTGGCGGCCGAGACAACCGAAGGGATACGCGAATATCGCCTGAATGTGAAGCCCATCGCGGACGAGCTTTCCGACCTGAACAACCAGCGGACATTCCAGGTGAACATGAGGCAGAAGAAGATTCATGTCCTGTTATACGGCCGCGTGCTGGATTGGAATTATGCCATGATCAGGCGGGAGTTGGACGAAGACCCGATGATCGGTCTCACCGCCGTCTATCACAAGAACAGCGATGTGATCCGCATCGAAGGCTCCCGGCAGGAGGGTGACGAAGTCCTGAGTCGCGGTTTTCCGATCGATAAGGCGGTGCTCGGCCTTTACAAGTGCATCATCCTCGGATCCTTCCCGTCGAAACACCTGCCCACCGCATGCTACGAGGCGCTGAAGGAATATGTGGAGGGCGGCGGATCGGTCATCTTTCTGGGGGGGCGTGATTCCTTCGGCAAAGGAGCATACGCCGGGACGCCCATCGCCCCGCTCATGCCGTGGCAGATCAGCGCGGACGAACGGGAAATCAGTGCCGGCCAGTATCCCGTGGTGGTTTCACCTGAGGGCGAGGAACACAGCGTGATGTCCGCCACGGCCAGTATCCTCAAGGATGTGAATTCGCCAGTGCTCTATTCCATCAATCATGTCGGCCGCTTGCGCAGCGGTGCCGTCAGCCTGATGAACACTTCGGTGGGTGCGGAGAGCGTCGCAGTGGTCGCGCTGCAGACTTACGGCAAGGGCCTGACACTGGGCTTGGCGACGGACACGCTCTGGCGCTGGGGCCGCATGCACGGCAAGATTGCCGACACCTACGGTCAATTCTGGAGAGATGCGACGCGTTTCATGTGTGGCGGGTTCGAAGGGGGCAGATTCCTGACGGTCAGGTGGAACCGCGATCGATATCGACCGAGCGAGCAAGCGGTGGCCGACATCAAGGTTGCGGGCCGGTATGTGGCCGGGGAAATCCGGCTGCAAGGGACGATGAAGCACGCCGACAAATCGCAGGAGTTGGTGCTGGACCCGGTTTCCGGCGAGGACAACATGTTCCGCACGAAGGTCTTTTTCCCGGAACGGGGCGACTACGCCATCGATCTGGAGGCCAGGAAGGGCGACGAGGTGATCGACAAATACCAGCGCACCTTACATGTGGGATCCTCGCTCAACGAGGGTGCGCAACTGGTGGTGGACCACGCATATCTCGAGAACCTCACGGGTCGCAGCGGAGGGTCGTACACACCCGAGAAAACCGTGGATCAACTCATCGAGCGGTTGAAAGACAATCTGATGGCAGCTGCCAGTCCGCAGGATTTGCCGCTGGTGCGCAAGCCCGACCTGCTGAACCATACGTTGCCGGTGTATGTGCTTCTGGCCATGCTGGTACTCGTGGGGGAATGGGTGATGCGCCGGCGCATGAACATGATGTGAGCTAATCTAACAAGGAAATAGGATGATGGTTTCTGTCCATGACAAAAAGCAATTTCATGCAACCCGCCGGGCGGCATGGGGGAAGGCGTTGTTACTCATGGTGGTGCTGCCGGTATTTCTACCGGGAGAGTTGCCGGGGCGGGAGGGCAAGGCGCCTGCGCGGCAGGCCACCATTCTTCTTTCGGACGGCACGGCGTACGAGGGGACGGTGTTGCTTACGCCGGGCAACGATTTCAACCTGGTGGGGATTGATGCCACGGTGAAGTGGAACAAGATGAATGAATTCAACGTGGACGTCATCCGCGAAATGACCTTCAAGCCGTATAAGGAAAGCTACGAGAGGGAGTATACGTTCTCGGAGATCCAATGGACGACCGAACAAAAAGTCGACAAGGTCTATCGGGGAGAGCCCTATCCGGTTCTGGAACCGCAGTGCACCGTGGTGTTCAACAGTGGTGAGGAGCGAACCGGCATCCTGAAAACGACCGTGATCTACCTCAAGGAAAAAGATCCGGATACCGGCATGGAGACGGAGAATCGCAAGTTCTTTCTGAAGTCCAAGATGACGGGCAAGCAAGGTGCGGATATGAGTTCCCTGGTGTACGTCACACGCATCAAGATGCTCGACGAGGGGAAAAAGATCGAGCGGAGTCTGGATGTGGAATTCGCCACCTTCGATGCCGCATCGGCGAGCGACTTGCAGGCCATCACGCAGGACACTCTCACCAGCGTCCCGGTCAAGGCCGCCGACGGAAACAAGAAAGTCGAGGTTCTGTCCACGTTTGGCGAGAACGTTTTCCTGGCTGCGCGCATCGGCGACCGCTACGTGGCTGGCTGGCCTGAGGAGGGCACCGAACGCACGGATTTGTTCAAGCAGGTGGAAGAGCAGTTCATGAAAAAAGTGGACTACTACAACGAGAAAAAGCTGCTAGGTGTTCTCTCGTTGGACAACGGTCGGCGGGTCCTGTCGTTGGTGAGCTTGCGCCGGCAGGTCCCCGAGACCGCCTATGATGGCATGCCCGGGTTTTTCGAGAAGGACGGCAACGGGGAAAACATGGAGTTCTTCCGGCTCAGTGTGTGGATGTGGCACCGGGATCCCGGGACGGGAACCATGGCGCTGGTCGACCGCGGCTCGTTTTATCGCGTGAAGGTCGCGGATAAAGCGGCAACGCCGGCGGCGGGAACCAGCCCGGACCTCTGGCCGGTCGTGAAACAGGATGGCAAGCTCCTCGTTGGAAAGAAAAAGGAAGTGGAAAAATGAAAACTGCAACGTCATCTGATTTTGGAAGGCTCGGGCCCGTGATCGGGCGGGCGAATGTCACCGTCTTTTTCACCACTGTGGTGTTGGGATTCCTGACATGGTTCGCCATCACCAGCGGCACGTGGCTGACGCTTTTCGCGCTGGACAATCTGCTCAAACTGCCCGCCGCCCTGCGCTTCCCGCTGTCGATTGCGGGAGTCATGCTGACGGTTTGGTCATTATGGAAGCATGCCATTGGTTCTATCAAAAACCGCTTGACCAATGACCAGGTGGCCCTGATGTTAGAGAAGAAGTACGGCATCAAGGAGAATGTGTTGATCAATGCCATTCAGTTTGAAGGGATGGCTTACGGCGAACGTCAGAAGGATTTCGTTCAGGAGACGGCCAAGGCTGGCTCGCTCGGGTGGAAAAACATCCCCGTGTCCGAGTTGTGGCAATTCGGCCGCATGACCGTATGGGGTTTGGTCTTTGCCATGCTGGTGTCTCTCTGCTCCCTCTACGTTCTGAAGTTGCCGCGGTATGCGGACAACGCGTTCTATCGGTATTTACACAGCCTGTCGGACGTCCCGCCCGCGGGGTCGGTCACGCTGGCCCTGACTCCCGACCAAGACCTCACCATCGCGGAACATGAAACCCTGCAGATCACCCTCGCGGTAGGCATGTTTGCCGAGAAGGACAAATTGACGGCCTATCCGGAAATCATTTATCAGGAAGGCGTAGGGTCGGTCGGCGAGCAACGTGGCGAGGGGACGACGGCGACGATGCAGCCGGTGGTCGGCAAGGCGAATGTTTATACGCATGTCTTCGAGAACGTGCGCCATAGTTTCTCATTCCGCGTCTTTGTGCGCGACACTTATACCCGCAGCATCCAGGTGACGGTCAGTCCGGCGCCGGGGATTGCGGAATCGCGCTTTACCATCACCCCGCCCGCATACGTGGCGCAGGAACCCCGCGAGGAAGTCGGCCCGCCGCAGTCGGTCAAGTGCCTCCCCAATTCGAAGCTGGGCGTCGAGATCAAGCTGGACAAGGCGGCCGAGAAGCTGCGCTGGCTGTGGTCGGCAGGGGAAGTCGATTTACAAAACACCGAAGGCCTCAAGTGGCAGGCGAACATTGATGTCGGCGCGGTTGCCGGCACCTATGACTTGGATGTCAAGGGCAAGGACCTGGATCGGTCGGTGAGGATCGCGACCGGTTCGGTCTTGCTGATGACCGACCGCAAGCCTGAAGTGAGGTTTGTGGGCACGGCCATGAGCCGCACCGTGGTGCCCGGTGACCGGCTTGCGTTGCAGATCGAGGCCGAGGACGATTACGGTACCGGTGCCATGGAAGTCACTGCCCGTCCGGCTTACGGTGGCAGTCTTCCGGTGACCGTCAGGGATTGGAAATACGGAGTTGCCCCCGGCAAGCGCGGCAAGGTCAACGAGAAGTTCGAATTGACGATCGACGCGAGCATCTTCGTGCCGGGCCGCCAGTATTTCCTCGAAGGCCGGGCCGACGATTTCTGTCCGGACACCCCGTGGGGGGTTTCCGAGCCCCTCCTCATCACCGTCAAGATGATCGACGATCTGAAGTCCACAGACACGGATGTCGCCAAGCTGTATGAGGCGCTAGAACTGGCCATCCGCCTGCAGAAAGAAGCCTTGGATGGGACGACAAACCTGATCAGCAACATCGACAACGTCTGGGTGGACATGAACCGTGCGCCGCGCAAGGACGATGACATCCAGGGGTTGCTGAACAAATACCGGGAGGCGATTCTCCCGAAACAACTCAAAGTCCGTGAGGCCCTCCTTGCCGGGGTCAAGGTCGCCACGCTCCAAGAGAAACGGATGGCGAGCCGCATGAAGGACATTTCCGAAGTGGAGGCCATTGAGGCGAACAACCAGGTCTTTGCATCCGTCCGCCGTCCTGTCGGCGCAGGAGATCTCAAACCGGCGGTGAAAAACGCTTTTGTAACCGACGGAAAGACCTGCCTCGTGCGTTTCGAAAGCCGGAAGGGACGTTATGCCGGACTGGTTGTCACGTCTCCGCAGGGGTGGATCGACCAGACTTGGATTGGCAATCTGTCGCTGTTGGGAGCGGACGGAAAACGTCTGGACAGCGCCGGTTGGAAGGTCGTGTCCGCAATTGGCGGCGAGGGCGCACAGCAGGCGCTCACCGCCAATGGTTGGATGGCGCAAGGCCGCTTGCCCTACATTCTCATCATCGATATGGGAAGCGAACGTGCCGTGACGGGCATCATGTGCGGCCAAAAAGATCCGTTGCGCGCGCCGAAGGACTTCCAATTGTATCTCTCCACCGACAACCCGCCGAGCATCGTCTTCAACCCGCCTGACAAGCCCCGCATCCAGAATGAACTGGGGCCGATGCAGAAAATCCAGGAGGCGATTTACAACCAACTCCTGGCACTGAAGGGCCGGGAGGCCGGCGAAATCGCCAAGAAAGAAGACAACGAGGTGAAAAAGGCGCTCGGCGAGGATGCTTTGGAGCAGGCCCCTGCCGTGGCCGATAAGCTGGCAGACTTCCGCAATAAATTGAAGGAGTGGACCGGCGAGCACGAGAAGAATGTCGAGAAGCGCAAGGCCATCATGGACAAGCCGCCGCAGGATTTCTCGGATGAAGACAACAAGAATCTCGCGGACCTGAAGCTGGAGAAGCTCAAGCAGGCCAATCAACTCAAGGATGTGGTCGATGATCTGGCGGATGCCGCCATCATGGACTTCGCCGATCCGGCCCAAGTCAAGATCTCCGATATCTTACGGCAGGCCAATGAACTCAAGGATATGGCCGCCTTGGCGGCCAAGTCGAGCCCGGTGGACTTCTCCTGGAACATGGATACCTTGATGACCCAAAAAGCCAAAGAGATCATATCGATGGGTCCCCAGTGGGCGGTGGCGGGCGAAGAACGGGGAACCGCCGAGTCCCGGGAGGACAAGGGGCTGCCCCCCAAAATTCCGGCGTTGCCTGCAGAACTCCCACTGTTCATCCCCGAGCTCAAGAAAGCGCTGGGGGAACTGAAGCCTGACGTGGAACAGGCTGGCATGGCCATGCTGGACACTGTCGATCCGGGGGGGTCCCCCATGGATGACAAGTATTCCAGCATGGCGGCCACCGGGAAAATGGGTCCCAGATCCATTGATCCGAAGAAAAAGGCGACCGGGCGTTCCAGCCTCGGCCGCAGCGGTCAGGCCGACGGCCAGATGGTCGCAAACAAGGCACCCGCCGTGAAGGACGATGAGGTGACCATGCCCAACCGCATGAGCAATTCTCCCAAGGAGGAGGGCGAGGTCGATGACGAAGGCGACCAGAAGGCGACCAGCGTGGGGCTCGCCAAGCCGGGGTCGAAGCCCACCGATTTCGCCCAGGCTGGCCGCTTGCCGCCGGAGGAGCTGAACAAGATGAGGATGTTTGAGGGGCAGACGAAGGAACTCCGTGAAAACATCCGTAACCTGATGCTGGCGTTGAACCGCCACAACCTCCCCACCACCGACCTGAAGAGGGCGCTCGAGCGCCTTGAACAGCTCGATGCGGCGAGGAAGCGTGGCGACGGCGTGGGGATCAGGCAGGTCTTTGACGCGGCCGTCAGCCATGTGGACAACGCCGGTGACGCCGTTGCCAGTGCCATGGAGGTGCGCCAGCGGGAACAGGCGGAAAACAAGCAACGACGCGAGGTCGATGCCGGCGGGCGTGCCGAAAGCATACCCGAAGGCTACGAGGAGATCGCCAAGGCCTACTTCAAGCGTCTGGCGGATGAATCCACGCCTCGGAAATAGATTGGGCATTCATGAAGAACAGCAAGGAAAACACAACAAAATAGAGTTATCACAATGATGGAATCAAATAATATGGAAGCGACAAGCAGTGTTCCCAAGGATCACAACCAAGCGATAGCCGCCCTCTCTCAGGCCAGAGAGAAAATCGTAGCGGAGGTGGGCAAAATCATCATCGGGCAAACCGATGTGATCGACCAGGTGCTGACGTCATTTTTCGCCCGAGGACACTGTGTCATCGAGGGGGTTCCGGGACTGGCCAAGACGCTGATGATCAGCAGCCTGGCCAAGACGATGTCACTGAACTTCACGCGTGTGCAGTTCACGCCCGACCTGATGCCCACGGACATCACCGGCACCACGCTGTTGAACGAAGACGAACACGGCAAGCGGCACTTCACATTCGCCAAGGGCCCGGTTTTCACCAACATCCTGCTGGCCGACGAAATCAACCGGACGCCCCCCAAAACCCAGGCCGCGCTGCTCGAGTCCATGCAGGAGAGGCACGTCAGCGTGGGTGGGGAGACCTATAAACTCCCGGAGCCGTTCCTCGTGCTGGCCACGCAGAACCCGATCGAACAGGAGGGCACCTACCCGCTGCCCGAGGCCCAGCTCGACCGGTTCCTCTTCCTCGTCAAGATCGGTTATCCGTCGCTCATCGAAGAGGAGAAGATTCTTCTGACCACCACGCTGGATACGCTGCCGCAACTCAGCCAGGTCGTCGATGGCCCCTCCATCCTGGCATTTCAAAAGGTCGTGCGCGAGATTGAGGTGAGCCGCGAGGTCGTCAACTATGCGGCGCGGATTCCGCGTGCCACCCGGCCCGGCGACGCCAGTGCTCCGGACTTCATCAAGGACTGGGTCCGCTGGGGCTGCGGTCCGCGTGCCGGCCAGGCGTTGATTTTGGCGGGCAAGGCACAAGCCGCACTTCACGGAAGGCGGGAAGTGACGTGTGAGGACATCCGGAAATTCGTACATCCGGTGTTACGGCACCGCATGGGTTTGAACTTTGCGGCGGTGAGCGAAGGACACAACACCGACGCGATCATCACGATGCTGCTGGAGCAAGTCCCCGAAACTGTTGCCGGATAAGGAAGGCCGCATGCTGTTGGTCCGGCGCCCGTGGTCGGGTGCCGGAGGATCGTTCCGGCGGGAAACAATCTCACACACGACACAACCCGATGGCAGTGGTCATGCAAAACATGTTAGATAGGCGGTTATCCGTGACTGGCGGACGCCTGTTCTTCACGGCATCAATCTTCACCGCACTGCTGGCAGTGTGCGCCTTCGCCGCGCCCGGCGAGCGTGAGCTTCTCGGCGAGGCCGCCGGCATCGTGCCCGAGTCCATCCGGCTCGGGCCGGACGGGAAACGCTTCATTGCGGTCACTGTGGATCCGGAAACTAACAAGCGGCGGGTGATCGTCAACTGCAAGAGCATGTCCGGGACCTACGATTCGATCGCGAAAGGCACCCCGATTTTCAGTCCGGAGGGCAGTCGGCATGCCTTTGTCGCCGCGCGTGGCGACAAGTGTTTTGTCGTGGTGGACGGCAAGGAAAGCCCGGGTTACGCAATCGCTGGGGGCCGCTGGCCCATCGCCGACGTGGCTTTCAGTCCCTTGGGGCAGCACATTGCCTACACCGCCCGCAAGGACGGGAAGAACTATCGCGTGGTGGACGACAAGGAGTTCGGTCCGTACGATGACGCGGCTGCCGATGAGGATGGTCAGGTCCGGGGGATATGGGATTTCCGGTTCGCCTCCGAGGAATATTTCTCGTACCGCGCGAAGACCGGCGACGGGATGGTGGCTTGTCGCGGGCGTATCCTCGCGGAAGAGATCACTCTGATTACCAGCGGCAAATTCGAAAACATCGGCGTCGGCACACCGGTGTGGCTCCGGGGAGAAGCGGGAAAAGATGGCGATCTGTTTGCCTTTGTCGCCCGGGATCAAGGGAAGGATTGCATCGCCCTCGTGCCGGAACCGGAAAAGAAAGAAGCGAAGAAGTACGAGTTGATCCAGCCCGGCAGCCTCATCTGCGCGCCCAATAGGAATCTCGGTTTCACGGTGCGGGATGCAGCTAACAAATGGAAGGCGATCATCTGCCCCAATGGAGCTGCTGCTCCCCAAGGCGGAACCGAGTGGAAACCCTGCGATCAGATCGGAGAGCTGATGCACTCCGCCGACGGTGGTCGCTGGGCCTGCACGGCCAGGACCGACACCAACGTCGTGATGCTGATGAACAATAGTGAAGGCCCCCCTTTCAACGAGATCCGCTATCCGGAAACCTTCTTCCCGGCGGGGGACAACCGGTTCGTGTATGTCGGGATGCCGCCTGAATCCATTCAGAAGGACGCGCGGCCGCGGGTCATCTTCGAAGGCAAAGAAGGGGATCCTTATCGCGAGGTGATCACGGGCAGCATCGTGTTCGAACCGCCCCCAGGCCAACGCATGGCCTACGTCGCCGGGGACGGGAAGAAGCGCTTCGTGGTCATCGACGGCCGCCAGGAGCCTACCTTCGAACGCGTGTGGGGCCTCCGCTTCGGCGCGGCGGGGAAAGGGTTCGGATACTTTGCGCAGGAAGGGCTGAAAACACACGTCGTCATCGATGGCAAACCTGTGGGAACCTACGAAAGCGTGTTGTCCGGCTCGCTGGTCTTCAGCCCGGACGGCGTGATCGCGGCTTGGGTGGCAATGGGCGAGGACGCCGCGTGGCATGTCTATGTCAACGGGAAAGCCGGTCCGGGATTTGACGGCATTGTCAGTCAGTTGACCTTTGCGCCCGGCGGCACGAGTCCGGTCTATGTCGCCCGCATACTCGCCGATGGCAAGTATGCGTTCGCCATGGTTTCCGAGCACGGTGTGGGCGAGCAATTCACCTCCATCTGGATGGGTGACGGCGGGAAACTCTTTCTGCGCGAAAACGGTCAGGTGGAGTATTTCACCAAGCAGGGCTCCCTCGTCTATAGGATGAGCGATCCCGTGCGAGCCCCGCAAGCCGCCCCGAAGAAGTAGTCTTTGGACCGGGACCATTTCTCGTTCCAAGATCCGGTGTCCGCACGCGGCGGGACAGAACAACGCGAGGAAATTCTTGCCATTCCGGTTTGCAAGACGTCCCGTGTGGGTGTGCCCGGTTCCCGATGAAGGTGACCGGGATTCCCATGCCCGCCATGACGCTTCTTCAAAACCTTGAATCCCGCCTCGCCGCCGCCCTTGCCCTTACGCTCGGCGAGGCGGCATCCGCCACTGTGACCGCCACCGCAGACCTGCGCTTCGGGGACTATCAGACGAATGCCGCCATGGTGCTCGCCAAGCAGCGCAAGACAAACCCGCGCGCGCTGGCCCAGGAAATCATCGACCATCTCGCACTCGACGGACTCGCCACTGCGGACATCGCCGGTCCCGGGTTCATCAATTTCCGCATCCTGCCGCAAGCCTACGCCGCCCGCGCCGCCGCCCTGCTGCATGATGAAAAACTCGGTGTCCCGTCCGTCGGCGCTGGCCAAACGGTGGTCATCGATTTCTCCGCGCCCAATGTGGCCAAGCCGATGCACGTCGGCCACATCCGTTCGACCATCATCGGTGATGCGCTCTGCCGCATCGCCCGCTTCCTAGGGTTCAAGGTCATCGCCGACAACCACATCGGTGATTGGGGCACGCAGTTCGGGATGATCCTGCATGGCTGGAAAACATTGTTGGATCACGCCGCACTCGATGCCGATCCGATCGCCGAACTGGTGCGCATTTACCGCGTGGTCAATACCGCCGCCCGGAACGATTCCGTGGTGTTGGCAATGTGTAAAAACGAGTTGCTGAAACTCCAGGCCGGCGACCCGGAAAACCTAACAATCTGGCGGCAGTGCATCGAGGTTTCCAAACGCGGCCTGCAAAAAATCTATGACACGCTCGATGTCAGCTTCGACTACTGGCTGGGTGAGAGTTATTACAACGACCGCCTCGCCGGACTGGTCGATGAGTTTCTTGAAAAAGGCATCGCCCGCGAGAGCAACGGTGCGATTTGCATCTTTTCGGATGGATCTAACAATCCACAGGACGATCCCTTCCTGGTCCACAAGGAGGACGGCTGGACCGACAACCCCGCCATCATCCGCAAGGCCGACGGCGGCTTCCTCTATGCCACCACCGATCTCGCCACGATCCGCTTCCGTATCGATACGTGGCATGCGGACCACATTTGGTATGTAGTGGGCACGCCGCAACAACTCCATTTCCGCCAGATCTTCGCGGCTGCCGCGCGCTGGGGCATCACCGGCGATTTCCAACATGTGGCCTTCGGCTCCATCCTCGGCGAGGACCGCAAACTGATGAAGACCCGCACCGGCGACAACGTGCAACTTTCCGACGTGCTCGCCGAAGCGGTCGAACGTGCCGCCGCCATCATCGCCGAAAAAAACCCGGACATGCAGGGCGGGGAAGCCGCCGAAATCGCGCGCATCGTCGGCATCGGCGCGGTGAAATTCGCCGAACTCTCGCAGAACCGTCTCACCGACTATGTGTTTGTCTGGGACCGCATGCTCGCGCTGCATGGTGACACCGCGCCCTACCTGCAATACTCGTCCGTGCGCATCCGCTCGATTTTCCGCAAGCTCGACGCGCCCTTCGACGCCGGTGCGGCGGAAATCACGCTCAACGAAGAAGAGGAGATCCACCTCGCCCGCCTGCATGCCCGTTTTGGCGAGTTGGTGCCGGTCCTGCTAGACGATTTCCGCCCGAACCTGCTCGCCAACTATCTGTTGGAACTCGCGCGCGCGTTCCACTCGTTCTTCGAAGCCTGCCCGGTCCTCAAGTCCGACGAACCCGTCCGCTCCAGCCGTCTCGCGCTGTGCGCACTCACCGCCAGAATCCTCACCGCCGGCCTCGGATTGTTAGGCATCCGCTGCCCGGAACGGATGTGATCCGGGAGTTCAGGATTTCCAGTGCAACGCGCCTTTTTTCAGCGCATACACATAGGCCACCCCGAGGATGCCCGCGAAGCCGGCCATGCTGGCCAGTGCCGTCGCACCATGGGCGATCAAATCCCGAAACTGGAGTGCCCACGGATACATCAAAACCACCTCGATATCAAACAACACGAACAACATCGCCACCAGATAGAATTTCACCGCAAATCTCGGCGATCCTTCACCGATGGGCAACATGCCGCATTCATACGGACTGTCCTTGACCGCGTCGCGCTTGGCGGAACGCCCGAACACAACGCTCATGACCAGCACCAAGGCGGCAAAACCCAACGCGATGATCACTTGGAACAATACAGCTAGATAGTCTGCGGGCATGGAATCCGTGAAGTGAACGTGCGAACCTGAGGGGGCGTATCCCGGCTTGAATGGAAACCATCTCCGGGCCATCAATACCAACCCGGAAATTGCAAACATCTTCAGCCCGCCTCAATCAATGTCGCGTGCGGCGACTTCCTGCGCGGATACATATGTGCTCGAAGCCTCATGAACGCGCACCGTGCCTTTGTATTCCTTGCCGGTCTTTTCCACCAGCCCGCGGGTCACCAGATTCTGAAGCTTTTCATACGCCCGCAAACGTAGCATTTCCTCCCCGCCGCTCACCGCATTGCGCAGCTTCAGATTTGCAAATACCCGCTCAAACAGATCGTTGAAACCAAAAATTTTCTTCTCGGAAAGTACGGTCACAAGTTCATCGGTCACATGGTCGGGAAGGCGGCGTGAAAATCGGGTGCGTTTCGTCGTGATTGCCATAACGACGGCAATCTACACACTCCCGGTATAAAAGCGACTCAAATAAACACACAAAATCCAACGTTGGAACAAATAATCCGCAAATCTTGAATTCCAACCCCCTGAAAAAATTGGAATGGCCGGTGGATGGCGGCTTGACAGGCGGGTTTTTTCCGCCAATCTCCTCGTCCCGGCGCGTTGGAAACGTGGCGGGCATCCGTAATTCACATGAAAAAGGACCTGCATCCGAAATATAATCCGGTCGTCTTTGTGGACATGACCACCGGCACTCGTTTTATCACCCGTTCGACCAAGGCATCCGAAAAAAAGGAAGTCATCGATGGAGTGGAACACAGCCTGATCTCGATCGGCATCACCTCCGCGTCGCACCCGTTCTTCACCGGACAGAAACAATTCGTGGACACCGAAGGCCGCATCGACAAATTCCAAAAACGCTTCGGTGCCGTACGTCGTGTCGGCAAACCCAAGGCCGAGTGAGGCTGCCGCGGTAAGCTCCCAGCGTGCTCGCGAAACGAATCATTCCCTGCCTTGATGTCACCGACGGCCGCGTCGTCAAGGGGGTGAATTTTGTCGATTTGATTGATGCCGGGGACCCTGTTGCCTGCGCGATGGCCTACAACGCGCAGGAAGCCGATGAACTGGTGTTTCTGGACATCACCGCGTCCTCCGACCATCGCCGCACGATGGTGGAGGTGGTCCGGCGCACCGCCGAGCATTGTTTCATTCCGCTCACCGTGGGCGGCGGTATCCGGACGGTGGAGAACATGCGTGAGATGTTGCTGGCCGGTGCGGACAAGGTCGGCATCAACACCGCTGCGGTGCAAACGCCCGGACTGGTCGATGCCGGGGCCAAGGCCTTCGGCTGCCAGTGCATCGTGGTGGCCATCGACGCCAAACGCGAGAGCCCCGGCAAATGGGGCGTTTACACCCATGGCGGACGCACCCCCGTCGGCCTCGACGTGATCGAGTGGGCCAAGGAGGTGTGGTCCCGCGGTGCCGGTGAAATCCTCCTCACCAGCATGGACGCGGACGGCACCCAAGCCGGCTACGACATCGAACTGACCGCCGCAGTCTCCACGGCGGTGGGCATCCCGGTCATCGCCAGCGGCGGCGCGGGCACCCTCGATCACATGGTGGACGTACTCCATCAGGGCAAGGCCGACGCCGTGCTCGCCGCCAGTATTTTCCACTTCGGGAAATTCACCGTCGGCGAGGCCAAACGCCACTTCGCCAGCAGCGGCGTCCCTGTACGGCCACCGCGAAGGGGCGTGTGACCCCGGGTGGATCCTGACTGAACCAGGCATGCTGCCGAATTTCCAGAATATGACTTGCTCTAACGAATAGCGACAGGTATGCACGCTTTATGAGATTGTCATCCGATGAATCAAAGCATCCACAAAGCTGACCCGGTGTCGGAAAATCTTGCGGAGATGTCACCCGAGGCGATGCTGCGCATGTTGCACGAACTGCAAGCGCAGAACACCGAGTTGGAGATGCAGAACAAGGAACTGCGGCGCATCCAGGCGGATCTGGCCGACACTCAGGCACGCTATACCGACCTGTACGATCTGGCACCGGTGGGCTATGTCACCCTCAGCGAGTCGGGGCGGATTCTGGAAGCCAACCTCACCGCCGCCACCTTGTTGGGTGTCACCCGCGACGCATTGGTCACGCAACCGATCTCGCGATTCATTGGTGAGGAATACGAGAACAGTTTCCACGGGCACTGCCATCAACTCTTCGAGACCGGCGCGCCGCGTAATTGCGAACTGCCGATGGTGAAAAGCGACGGCACGCTGTTCTGGGCGCATCATGCGGCCCAGGTCACGCGGGACGTCGGGGGCCAGCAGGTGTGCCGCGTCGTGATCACCGACATCACCGGGCGCAAACAGATCGCGGCGGCCCTGCGGCTAAAAAGTTTTGTTTTCGACGAATCGATCTCCGCCAACAGCATTGCCGACTTGGATGGCACCATCACCGAGGCCAACGCTGCGTACCTCCGGGTCTGGGGTTATGCGCACGAGCATGAAGTCGTCGGCAAACCCATACCGCATTTCTTCTACGACCTGAACGAGGCCTTGGCCATACTCACGGCCCTCAAGAGCACCGGGCAATGGGAGGGCGAATTTACCGCGAAGAAAAAGGATGGCTCGACTTTCATCGCCCATAGCGTGGCGACCACCGTCCGGGATGAGAACGGTCAATTGATAGGATACCAATCGGCGGTCATGGACATCACCGGGCGCAAGCTCATGGAAGCGGAGTTGGGCGAGAGCGAACAACGATTCCACACGCTTGCGATGTTCGCGCCCGTGGGCATCTACCTTACCGACCACGAAGGTTATTGTCTGTATGCAAACGCCACATGGTGCAAGATCGCCGGGCTGGATTTGCAGGAGGTGCTTGGCATGGGTTGGACCCAAGGCATCCATCCTGAGGATCTGGAGACCGTCATGAAGGATTGGAAGCGCATGATAGAATCCCAGGGTCAATCGAAACTGGAATACCGTTTTCGAAACCGGGATGGTGAAGTCACTTGGGTACACGGATTGGTGACACCACAGCATGACGCTGCGGGCAATATCATCCGCTATGTCGGCGTTAACCTGGACATCACCGAGCGCAAACAGGCGGAACTCATCCTGCGGGACTGGAACCGGACGCTCGAGCAGCGCGTGGTTGAGCGCACCATGGAACTGCAGCAGAGCAAAGACCACCTCCACCAACTGGCCGGGGCGACCTTCGAAGGCATCGCAATCAGTGAGGGCGATATTCTGATAGACGGCAACCCCCAACTCGCCCTGCTCTTCGGCTACGAACTGGGCGAGATGATAGACCGGCCGGTGGTGGATTTCATGGCTCCAGAGTCGCGGGCAACGGTCGCCCGAAACATCCGTGACGAACACGAGATCACCTTCGAGTTCGCCGGCTTGCGCAAGGATGGCTCCACTTTCCCGGGAGAAGCCCATGCCCGCATGAGTCAGTGGCAGGGGCGGGAAACGCGGATCTCCGCCTTGCGCGACCTCACCACCATCAAACAGGCGGCCGCCAAGCTCCAAGCCCAGCAGATCGAACTCGAGCATGCCCTGAGCGTCGCCATGGTCAGTGAGGTCAGCGCCGGCATCATCCATCAGCTTGGCCAACCACTCTGTGCCATCGGAGCAAACCTGGCAGTCGCCTTGGACAGGGTCAAAGCCTGTGAGTCACAGGGTTGTGGTTCCTTTGAAATACTCAAGGATGTCGAGGCTGACATTGCACGCATGAGGGATGCCATACTCCATCTCAGACTCCTCGCGCATCCCGAGCAACCGACCCATCAGCAGCTCGACTTCAACCACTTGGTGGCGGGTGTCCTCAGCCTGTTGCGACAGGAAGCCGAGAATCGTCAAGTCCTGCTTGAGAACGGGTGCGACCACGACTTGCCGCTGGTGCAGGGTGATGCGGTGCAACTGAGCCAGGTCATTCTCAATTTGGTGCGCAACGCGTTCGATGCTTGCGCCAACTGCCCGCCCGACCGGCGTCAGGTCGCCATTACGGCGCAAGCTCTGGCGGACGGAGGGGTCGAGTTGAGTGTGCGCGATTCGGGTACCGGGATCACGCCCGAGGCCATGGCCCGGATGTTCACCGCGTTTTTCACGACCAAGCCGGAAGGTCTGGGGATAGGGCTGCGTCTCTGCCAGACCATTGTCGAGGCCCATGGCGGAAGCGTCAAGGGTTGCAACAATGCCGATGGGATCGGCGCGACGTTCCGGGTGGCCCTGCCGGAAAATCCCACATCATCCTTTACCAAGTATCATGCCACCTGAAGATTCCAATCTGTTAGGATCACCGCTGATGATGGCCACCACACACCTGTTATTTTCTGACGAATGGGTCGCCGGCCAACGATGGGTCGCGCTTCCCCTTGTGAAACCGTCGACGACCGGGAGGACTGGATGACACGCGGGGATCATGTGGTACTGGTGCTGGATGATGATCCGTCCATCCTTTCAGGGTTGGAGCGTTTGCTCACGGCACACGGATACAGCGTAAGGTTGCACTCGGAGCCGGATGACTTTTTCCATGTCGGCATGCCGGAGGTGCCGGCGTGTCTGCTATTGGATAATCAACTTGGCGATGGCATGACTGGCGTGCAGGTCCACGCGGAATTGCAACGCCGGGGGTGGCACATTCCCACCGTGTTTGTCACCGCGCATTGGAATGTCCAAACGGTGGTCAATGCAATGCGCGACGGGGCCGACGGTTTTCTAACCAAGCCGTGCAATCCGACGGATTTGCTGGATGCCGTGGCGCAGGCCCTGCAACGGGCATTCACCCTGCAGCGGGCCGAATTGCAGGCCGCCACCGCCCGCATCCGGGCCGCTTCCCTGACCCTCCGCGAGCGCGAAATCGTGCGTCTGGTCGTCGCCGGTTTGCTCAACAAGGAAATAGCGGATCAACTCGACATCGCGCTGATCACCGTGAAGGTCCATCGCGGCCGCGCCATGCAAAAACTCGGCGCGGGAAATGCCGCCGAATTGGCCCATATCGCCTCACTCGCCGGCATCACCGGATAGGCGTGGCTCTCCTCCGTAAATCCGGGCCCGAACATGAACATGGGATTTGCCCCCGGATCATGGTGTGCTGTCATCAGCGAACTCCACCTGCATGGCGTTCACTTCCAGGGTGCGGTTGACCGTAAACGTCACGGAGTTGAGAAGCTCGCGACCGTACACGGTGTCGCTGACCAGGGCCAGCGAGTAGGTGCCGTTACGGGTGATTTTGGACTCCAACCCGGAGACGTTGACCACATGACTCTCGCTGGTCTCGCGATCCATCGGAAATGCCGTGACGATGACGCCATCGACACCCGTGATCTGCGTGCCCTCGAAAAGAAGCAGATAGGTATCGCTTCGCGGATAGAGATCATCGAGCAACAACTCGACTTGCGGCATTTGGAACCGGAGTTGGTCACTCTGGGAAATCCCCTTGATCGATCCGGATGCCACCGGCCAGACCTGCACCATCCCGGACGCAAGCTGCGTTTGGGCGTAGTCGCGCTCGGCTATACAGTGGACAACGAAGTGCTCCTCGCCGCAGGCCTTGGTGGGATCCTTCGCAGTCAGCGAGGAGGCCTCGTATCTCAAAACCGTTTTGCCGTTGTCGGATAGATAGGCACGGCTGAACGGGGTGTTGGAGAGGACTTGCACGGGATTCAGCGCCGTCTTATTGGCCTGATAGGGCGCGATGTGCCTTTCAAACAGGACACTGGAAGCACTCAAGGGCATGTTCAAGCCGGTCAGCAGACCGCCGATGGTGATCTCCACCGTGAACGGTTGGTCCACCCGGGTGCGGGCAATCCGGCCATAGGGATCGAGAGTGGTTATCCTGATGTCGGCGGTTGGCAAATAGGCTCCCACCAGCTTCTGATCTAGCAGGTAGTCCTTGGCGGCGGTCTGGTTGATGGTCCACAATTGAAACAAGGATCCTTTCCCTTCAATTGTCAAAGCGGACTGGGAGTCACCGTTGGGGGCGACCGGCATGTCCCAGACGACACCACTGTTCTGTTGGATCTGGCGGATGAAGCTGATGTAAGCGTCCTTCGTCGGGGCAGCCTGGATCACACCTATCAGCATAAATGGAATGAGGGTTTTCATTGTTTTGTAATGCTGTTGGATTTGTCGGGCACGCGTACCGAGATGGGTCCGTTCTGGTGCACCGCGATGACGATTTTGTTCTGCTTCGCCCAGAACGCGGCTCGTTCCGCCGGCAGCGGATCTTTGCCGGAGGCTTGATCGATGGTCACTTCGTGGGTCGTGATCCAACCCCGGTTGCGCGTGAGGAACTCGGTCCATGATAACAGTGTGCCCGATGGCGCGGCTTTCACCCGGGCCTTCAGGGCGATGGGCAGGCAAACCACCGCACCATTGGGAACAAGCGTCCAGTTTTCCGCATCATGGATAATCGTCGATTGTTTGATGATCGACTGGTCTATCGGCCTGGCGACCGTGGCTTCACCCTTGGCAGGTTTGACCAGGTGGATCATGGGATCTTTCTGTTGGAGCCGGGCGAGTGCTTCCGGTGTGATCCGGGTTAGAACCGGCTGTGCGGCGAAGGCATTGAGTGCCACCACACACAGGAACAGCGTGGTTTTCATGGCGTGAAATGGGTGAATGGAGGCTATTCGAAGGAGACCAGCACCACCAGGTCCTGCATGTCGAAATAAGTCGAGCCCGGAGCCGCGGTGGAAGCTTCCCAGAGAATGATCAAATTGTTGCTGCCAATACGGATTCTGCCGCTGCCATCAATATAGGGCACTAGAAAGCTCTTCACGGTTCCCTGGTTGTATGCGGGGACATAGTTGGGCGCGGTGTCACCGTTTTTCAGGACGACCACATACGGGTCGCTCACGCGGGTGTGGTGGAATGGATACCATGAGGATCCGCTCCATCCGCGACCACCGAAGTTGATCTTGTCATTCGGATTGACGGGGGTATCAACAAGGACCTTCGTTGGAACCACGCTCGGTCCGGTACCATAGAAGAAGCGGGTGAAGCTGCCATTGTTTTTCGACCAACTGCCTTCGAGCGGCAGGAGGGTTTGCCCGGACTGAAAGGCCACGCCGAGGGTGCGCACGCGCATCGTCAGGGCGCTTTTGGGAATGATCGTGCCGGTGTTGGTCACCGTCACCAGATCATCGATTCCGCCGGGGTACTGAATCTTCCAGTCGAGCTGCGAGCGGGAACCAATCCGCACGAGGGTGCGGTCCACGTTGAGTGTGCCGGTGGGGATGTCAGTGGCTGCGAACGACTGTGACATGACACTCAATAATGCGAGCATGCATGGCGTCAGGCGATTGACTCGTGGGAAGGAGTAGTGTTTCATGGGGTGCGGGGTGTTAATTGCCGGTTCTGATGACCCATCTGCGGGCGATTCCAAACACCTGTCATCGGATGGAATGCCACGCATCAACAAGTTATCATCATCCAATCAAAAACGGTAGTGATACATGGGTATACTCGCATGCCATTGGTTTTTCCCTCGCTTGATGGCACGCTGCGAGAATTCATAAATCCTGGACATTGTCCCAATGATACATATGGTCTTCAGACTGGTTGCATTGTCCGGCCAGCAACCGGCGGTTCCGGCGACTCCGGTTCGCACCGGAGTGACGCAGGTTCTGCATGATTGATGAGAACGGAATGATGGGCAGTGCGAGCAATGCTCCGGCCAGAATGAGCATTACCACACATATCACCCGTCCTTTGAAATCAAGCGCCGGCGGCAAAAAACCGCATATTTCCACCATAGGAGCATACCATGAATGCAGGCTGCACGCCGCAATCGCAACCGCAATCGCGATCAATACTATAACAACATCAGCGACAAATCGCAGCAGGTGGAATACCGCATACACTCCCAATAGGACAATGAACCCGCTTGCGATATCAATGAATGTATTTGTTTCCATGACTGATGATTCAGATTGAAGGTGGCGTTAGACATCGGAGTAGGTCATGTCGATGACCTTGCTGATGGCGGCGAGATCGGTTTTCCCTTCGCGTATCAAGCGGAGCGCGCTGCGCCGGAGACTCGGCAGGAGCCCCTCTGCCGCTATTTGACGTTCCATTGCGTAAGGCGTGATTTGACCTTGGGCGAGCTTGTCGGCCATTTCGGGGGTGATCGGGATGATTTCAAGGATGGCGGTGCGTCCCTTGTAGCCGGTGTTGCGGCATGCCCCGCAACCGCCGGCCTTGGCGACATAATGCGGCATCGTGGCCCACGTGTCATCCAGGAAGAATGTCTTGCGCTCATTGCTGCTGATTCCCGTCGCGGGTTCCTTGCAATGCGGACAGAGCGTTTTGACCAGGCGTTGGGCACAGGCGGCTTTGAGCGCTTGGGCGATCTTCCAGCGTGCGATACCGAGTTGTTCGAAACGTTCGATGATTTGGGAGGCGCGCGGAGTGTGAATCGTGGTGAGCACCTTGTGGCCGGTGATGGACGCCTCGATGGCGAGTTCCGCGGATTCGAGGTCGCGCACCTCACCCATCAGGATGATATCCGGGTCGGAGCGCATGAACGAGGCAATCATCGGCTTGAACTCCTTGGCACTTTTGAGGTTGCAGTGAGTGATGCCCGGCACCTCGTCCTCAACCGGGTTTTCGAGGGTGAGGATATTGATTTCCGGGCGGTTGAGTTCGCGCAGGATGGCGTTGAGGGTGGTGGATTTCCCGGAACCGGTGGGACCGGAGATGACGATGATGCCCGCCGGGATTTGCATCACTCGATTGAGGGCGAACTGGGTTTCCTCATCGAAGGCCAGCGCACCTTTGCCGAGGGTCAACTTGATATGGTTCTTGTCGAGTAGCCGCAAGGTCAGATGATAGCCACGGTAAGTCTGATGACGCTCATAACGGATGTCGATGGGGCGGTGGTAATAGGAGATCGTGAAACGCCCGGAAATGCCCGGAGCGGTATTGCGGGTCTCGGTGGGCAGCTTCATCAAATTGAGCAGGAACGCATCCACCCGATCCTTGAGCTTCATCGGTATCATGATCTTATGGCTGAGGTCGCCATCAATCCGGAAGACATAATAGAAGGCTTCCTTTTCCACCTTGAAGTGGATGTCGGAGGCGCGGAGCTTCACCGCATCCGCCAGGATGCTTGCCATGAGTTGAGCCATCGGCTCCTTTTGATCCATGGTGACATCGAAGTCATGGATACCCTCGTCCTGATCATCGGTCTCGATGGCCTCGAATTCAGCGGTGCTGGGACCGCTGTTAGTGACTACCGATTCGATGGCACGGTTGATTTCCGAGGCGAGGGTGATGATCTTGACGATCTCGAGATGGGGGAAGCGCGGCGCGAGATATTCCTCGGCGAGCGGGCTCCACGGGTTGGCCAGCGCGACGATGAGCTTGTCCGTACCGGAGAGGCAGAGCGGCGTGAAAAAGCCGCGGCTCATCACCGTGGGATCGCAGTTGGTGTGCAGCGATTCGTCACAGAACTCGGCGATGGTTGGATAGAACGGCAGACCGTTGATCTTGGCGATTGATGCCATGAAACTACAACGGCTCACCCGGTTGGGGATCTGGTCATGGGCAAGATCCGCATAACTCGGATCATGCACGGTCAGCTCGCTCATGATGCGGCGGCTGATGAGTTCGTTAAAGGATATTCCGTCAAATCCGATCATAATTCAAAGTGTTTGCGGACCAAGATGGTCCAGTTTTCGTAGTCGAGGCGGGAAGTCGTGATGAATGGCCGGATACCGCAGCGTTTGAGCACGGTCTTGCGGATTTCATCCGTCAGAATGATGGCTGCAATCGGGTTGACCGACGCAATGCCAATGGCGTCGGTTTCCTCCGCATAAATCACCGGAGAGAGCAACACCCGGGCGATTTTATGCAGGTGATCATAGGAATCGTAAAAGGATGAAGGTGCGATCAGTTTGCTTACAAAGGGAATCACGGGCTGGTAAATGGCACGTGCCCCGGCGACCTTGTTGCCGAGGTCGAAGATTGCTCCGCTGAGATGTTCTCCGGCATATCCCTGGATTCTGGCAACCTGCTCAAGCAAATCCGCAGGTGTGCCCTCAGCATGGAGTTTGCGGGCGGCGGCCATGCCTAGGGACAACTCGGATGGGCTCGCGGCGTGGACCTCGCGCAAAGCGATGGCGGTTTGGTTGAGGCATTGCTCGGCGAAGCTCCAGATATCCTCGCACGTGGCCGACCAGTCGTCATGCTTGGGTGTGGCAGACGGATAGTCCGTTAGTAATGGTGAGGCGGAAATCATGATGATGGTGACAAGTTGAAACTGATAATGAGGAGGTGTTTTGCTTTCCGGGTTGCACGTGCCCGTGAAAACCACTGTGCGGTGTGTTTCTCGGGAGCGTGCAACCACTTGTGGTCGAGGATTGGACTTTAATGTCGTGTTGCTAAGATCTGTCAGATAGACCTTGGTATATTCGCATGTCATTATATTTAAGAAAACTTGATCACAAATTGCGGCAAATGAACGCAATCATCCGAATCCGCAAAAAATGCCGCGTGCTGGGGGGGGCGAGCTGCGGCGAAGCGGCTGGCGGCGCCCCAGCGAGCCATTGGCTCGCCCGACGGGCGTGTGCGGCGGGACTCCGTGGTCCTACGGGTTGGCCAGTGAATCCAGCGCCGCTCGGATTGTTAGAGTGTGGCGCTGGCGGTCCAGGAAATAACTCACATGCGTGTAGCCGGCCGTGCGGAGGAGATGCAGGGCGGTGGGATAGCCATCGCCCACGCGTTGCGGGACGTGGGCGTCGGAGCCGATGACCACCGGGATGCCGCGTTGCCGCATGAGAACCAACTGGGCGGGGGACGGGTTCATTTCAGGCACGGCCTTGTGCAGGCCGCTGGTGTTGAGTTCCATGGCCACGCCGGTGGCCGCGATGCGGTCGAGCGCGCGTTCGATGTGCGGACGCAGGCGCGTGAAATCCCAAGCGGCGGGTGTGTCGTTCTTGATCAGGTCCGGGTGGGCCAGGGTGTCGAAGAGTCCGCTTTCCGCAGAGCGGGCGAGGTGATCGAAATAGAGTTCCTGATAGCGGTGGATGTCGCCGGAATAATACAATTTACGATAATCCGAAACCTGATAGTGGATCGATCCCAGCACATGGCTGAGCGGCGCGCGGGCATGGAGTTTTTCCAGCCATGGTTCGACACCGGGGTAATAATCGCTCTCCAGCCCGAGGCGCACGTCGAGGCGTCCGAGGAAGGCCTTGCGGGTGTCGGCGATCATGCGCACGTAGTCATCGAATTGCCCGGGGGCCATCCGTGCGTCGGCGGAAAAGCCACCTGGCAGCGGACAGTGGCAGGTGAACGTGATCCCTTTGAAGCCACGTGTGACGGCTACTGCGGCATACTCGTCCGGATCTCCGAACGCGTGTTTGCACAGCGGGGTGTGGCAGTGGGATTCGTAGAGCAACGGCGCGGGCATGAGGCGCGGAGGGTGTGGTGGCACGGATGCGATGAAAAGCCTGATTTTGTGGTTGTCGGAGGTGGGGAGCGCGGCTCGAAAGAGGTGCCATGAAAAAACTGGTTGTCGCGCGACAAGGTGATGTTCATCAAGGCGTCGAAGTAGGCCACTTGAATCTTTACCGGTTGCGCTAATCGATAGGATCAGTGGCGCGTTCGAACACGCCGCCGCCTAACAGCATTCCGCCGTCATAGAACGCGCAGATCTGACCCGGGGTGATGGCGCGCTGCGGATGTTGGAATTCCAGCCGCAGTTTGCCGTCCGGGAGCGGCGTGATGGCAGCGGGTTCCGCCTTCGCGCGGTAGCGTGGCTGGGATTCTATCAGACGGCGGACTGTGAGTGGTTCGTGGATGGACGAAAGCGTGCCCACGGTGCAGACCCGCGTGTAGAGGCCGTCCGTGGCGGGAGTGTCCCAACCGACGATGAGGCGGTTGGTGGCGGGCTCCTTGCCGACGACCACATAGGCCATGCCCTCGCGCGGGGAGGCGACGCCCAGGCCTTTGCGCTGGCCGAGGGTGTATAGGTGCAGTCCGCGGTGTTGGCCCAGGATTTTCCCGGAGACATCGACGATTGCACCAGGAGCATCCGGCAGGTAGTGACGGAGGAAATCCGTCATTTTCACCTGGCCGAGAAAGCAAATCCCCTGGCTGTCTTTTTTCTCCGCCACCGGCAGATGGAAGCGCCGCGCCACCTCGCGCACCTCGGGTTTGAGCATTTCCCCGGTTGGGAAAAGCGCGTGTGCCGCCTGGTGCCGGGTCATCAATGATAGAAAATAACTCTGATCCTTGTTAGGGTCGGCGCCGCGCAGGATCGCCGCCGACCCATCGGCCAGCGTCCGGCGGCGTGCGTAGTGGCCGGTGGCCACGTACTCGAATCCCTGGGACAACGCATAATCCAGAAACACTCCGAACTTCATCTCGCGGTTGCACCAGACGTCCGGGTTGGGCGTGATGCCGCAACGATAACCTTCTATCAGACAGTCCACGATGCGGTCCCGGTAGACATCTATCATATCGATCACCCGGAACTCGATGCCCAGCGTTTTGGCCACCGCACGCGCATCCTCGATGTCCTGTTGCCACGGACAATCACCCGGAATGCCCTCGGCGTTGATCCAGTTTTTCATGTAGCCGGCGGCCACGTTGTGCCCCTGCTCCACCAACAAGGCGGCGGCCACCGCGCTGTCCACGCCGCCCGAGAGTCCCACCAACACCTGCGCCATGACCGATGCTGCCATATCGGAACCCGGACGTCCAATCCGGAACATCCCTGCATTCGCCGTATTGAAGGAGGATTTCGGGGAGCGGGGTTAGCGCCTCAATTTCCCGGGCAAGGCTGCAGCCAAGTTGTTATTCAGGACTCCTCGCTTGAAGGCATCAAGGTCGCATGATCCATTCCTCAGAGTTCCTGTTCGAGGGTTTTGAGCGTGTGGAAGAGTTCCTGCCAAACGCGGAGGCGGGGTTCGACGGCGAGTTTTTCGCAGGCGATGTGGGTGTGGATGTCGCCGAGCGCTGCGGCGTAATCCTGGAAGACGAGACGCAGCGCTTCCTCGAAGTCGGTGTGCAGGGTACTGGCGAAAACACCGCAGGTATCTAGCAAACGGCGCTGGAAATCACGGGTGATGGCATTGCGGGTCGCCCAGGCGGCGGTCACCCCGAATGTTAGAAAAAGCACTGCCAGGCCGGTGATGATCCAAGGTGCCCACGGGACACCCAGCGCGCCGCAGGTGGCACCGGCGATGGTGAGCACGAGGGTCATGAAGATGAAGGATTGCAGGGAGTGGTTGCGGCGGCGGAGATCCTTGTCGAGTGGGTTGCGGACTTTCAAATTGCCGATGCCCTGCCTGGCGGCGCAACCGAGGCGCTGCACGAAATGAGTGCGCGCTTCCAATAGGGTTGTGTCGATCGGGTGGGCGGCATTGAGATCCACGCCGAAGGCGGACTGGACGCGTTGGCCGAGTTTCAGCCAGTGAGCGTGACAGGCATCGGCGACTTCGGCGCCGTCTTTTTGTGCCACGGCATCCACGGCGGATTGGAGGCGCTCGATGAAGACGGCTTCCATTTCCGGACCGGTGCGGGTGCCCGTGAACGCATGGATGATGGAGGGAAAGGCATTGAGCCGGCGGCGGAGAAGCTTGGTGACATGCAGGCCTTCGGATTCAAACGCCTCGGCGACCTGCGCCAGGTGGCGGGGCAGGCGGGTGACAAATTGTTGGCGGATGCCGATGATCTCGGCTTCGACGTTTTCGATGAAACGGCTTTGCGAGTTGATGGAGCGGGTTTGCTCCTCGATGCGCTCGTCCACGGCACGCAGGGCGGCAGCGGCCCGGCTGCGGCATGATTCCAGAATCTCCAGGCGTGCGAAGGATTGGCAGATGTGATGGGAAATGAACTCCTCGAGTGCGGGGTAGCCGCTGGCCTGCAGGAGGTCCGCGTTGATAGGGTCCGTGCGCTTGGCCTCGCAGGCAAGTTTGCCGGAAACGGCGAAGATCGGCGGCACTTGGCCGATGCGTTTCATCGATAGGTCCGCCATGTGCCCGAGGATGACCGCGATGTCTTTGGATTCTCGCAGGTCGGCTTGCTGGATGATCAAGACCACGCGTGCCAGCACTCCGGGCGATAGCCCTGAGAGCGCATTCCAGGTGGCCGCACCCCATGGATTGGCAATGGGATACACGAACAAGACCAGATCCGCGGCGTTCAGAAAGCGTTCGGTGACGGCCTGGTGGCCCTGAATGACGGAGTTGGTGCCCGGAGTATCCACCAGTTGGAAATTCCGCAGGAACCCGAGCGGACGGCAGCGTTCTTCTAACAATGGAGCAACCGCCACATCGTGGGCCGGGTTTCCGAAGCGATACAACAACACGCGGTTGGTTTCCGGGAGAATGTTTACCCGGCAAAGGTCATGCCCGCAGAGGCCGTTGATCAGAGTGGATTTGCCGGCGTTCACTTCGCCGCAAACGACGAAGAGAAACGGGGAACCGAGGCTGGCTGCCATTTCCGCCAATGGAAGGTGAGCGCCGGGATCCGTGCCGGTTTCCACTGCGAGATCCGCAATGCCGCGCATGACTTGCGCAAGTTTGCCGCGCATCGCGAAATAGCGTTCGCCGAGCATGCCAGCGCTCACGGTGTTAGAGGAAATATCAGGAGTGGTCGGTTGTCACGGCCGCCTGAACGGTTGCCGCATCGGTTTTCATGGCCAACAGTTGGGACACCGTGACGAATTGGAAACCGTTGCGCAACAGGCCATCAAGGGTGGCGGGCATGGCGTCCACGGTCGAAGCATGCAGGTCGTGGGATAGAATGATCGAGCCCGCTGTGGTGCCGTGGAGAATCCGTGAGGTGACCACACTGGAACCGGGGCGTTTCCAATCGAACGGATCCACCGACCAGAGAATCGTCGGGTAACCGAACTCGTTGTGGATCATCTCGCGCTGGCGCTGGAGCAAACCGCCGTAGGGCGGGCGCATCGTCCGCGGTTGCACGCCGGAGGCACGTGCGATGGCATCCCGGCAGCGTGACAATTCCATGCGGATTTCCGAATCGCTGGATTTGCTCAACAAGCGGTGGGAGTGGGTGTGGTTGCCGATTTCATGGCCTTCTGCGACGGTGCGGCGGACGACCTGCGGATAGAGATCCACGCTTTGGCCGATGAGGTAGAAGGTGGCTTTGATGTTGCGGACGCGCAGGATGTCGAGCAGGCGCGGGGTGTTCTGTGGATGCGGGCCGTCATCGAAAGTCATGGCAACGTACTTCCCGGAAACCATAACCCGTGTGAAGGTGATGCCGGCGTTGTTAGAGAAGTTGGAGCTGAACGCCATGTCCGGATTGCGCGGTATGGGTCCTTGGAACGATGGCGTGCGGTAATTGGAATTGTAGGGGGTCTTGAGCAGACCCGCAGTTTGTGTTGTCAAGGAAGGCGCGGCCGAGCAACTGCTCAGAGAAGCGGCACAAAGCAGGAAACCGCGGCGTGAGAGGCGCAGTGGATTTTCCGCTTGGGCAGACTCGCCATCGAGCGTGGCATTGAGCAGTCGGAAACCGAGGGCGTGAAAAGGATTGGTCATGGGATCTCTGTGTGCGGGAAAACTTTAAGGGAGCGTAGGAATTCCGGGCGTCGTGTCACGTCTCGTTTTTTCAAGCGCGTTTTTTTCAGGCAGCGTCCCTTGATTCAGGGCATGGAGAGTGCCGCCGCCGGGAGCATCGAATGCATAGGACTGACGCAATGCTTTCCCGAGGAAATTCTTGGCCAGTCCGACCGCCTCCGGCAGCGATGTGCCATGGGCCAACGCTGCGGTGATGGCTGCGGCAAGCGTGCATCCCGTCCCGTGCGATCCGCCCACCGGAATCCGCTGCCCGGTGAAACGATGCACCTCGCCGCGATCCACCAGCAGATCCAAGCAGTCCGGCCCCGGCAAGTGCCCGCCTTTCAACAGGACGGCCGTGCCGAATTGTTCGGCAAGCCGCCGGGCTGCGGATTCCAGCGCTGTTTCGTCCGTGATGCGCTCGCCAAGCAGGGCTTCGGCTTCCGGCAAATTCGGGGTGATCAGCCGCGCCATGGGCAACAGCAACTCGCAATAGGCCGCCATCGCACCCGGCTCTAACAAGGGAGCGCCGGCGGTGGCGATCATCACCGGATCCACAACTAACTGAAACCCGTGGCGGGTTGCCAGGATCTCCGCCACGGCCCTGACGTGCGCGGCGGAAAAAAGCATGCCGGTTTTCACGGCGGCGACCGGGAAGGCGTCGAACAGCAGCGCGATTTGATCGCACACGATGTCCACCGGCACCGGATGCACGGCCCGCACGATGTTGGCGGTCTCGGATACCACGCAAGTGATCGCAGTGAGCCCGTGAACGTGGAAATGTTGGAAGGTCTTGAGATCCGCTTGAATGCCGGCCCCTGCCGAGCAATCGGAGCCGGCAATGGTCAAGGCGACGGGTACCCCATGCGTCATGCCTCTAAATAACGCGGCTCCGCCAACCCGCAACCCCCATTTCCATCCTTGCGCGGATTCCTGAATACGTGTCGATACCCGGAGGGCACCACCGGTTTTCGGGCGAACTTCGCTTGCTCCCTGCCATCCCACCGACGGCCAAGCGCTTCATGATAAATATGGTTTCGCGAGTGCCGAATAATCCAGATCTCCCAACCCTGCGGCACATAATTCCGCCATCCGGCGGGACACCGCTTGGATCGCCGGGGTTTCCAACCCGGCGGATTCCGCCAAGGCCAGCACGTAGCGACTGTCCTTACCCATGTTGGATAACGAGAAATGCGTTTCGAAGTTCCCGGCGACCATCATTGGAAACTTCATCGCAGCGAGCGGTGAACCGCTGACATTTTCCGCGACGGCCTGGATCAAACAATCCGCCGGCACCCCGTGGCGGGTGGTGATCGCCAGCGCCTCCGCCATCGCCTGCACGGTGCAGGCGGAAATGAGATTGGTCGCCAGTTTGATCACGGTTGCAGCGCCGACCGGGCCGCAAGGCAGCCGGGTCTTGCTGGTGACGGCCAGCAAGGGTTCGAGAGCGTCTGCCAAAACCGGGTCTCCTCCGAGGTAGTAAACCAACTGCCCGTTGCCCGCAGCCACCTTGCTGCCGGTGAATGGCGCGTCCAGAAACCGGCAGGCGCGGGCCAGGCAGATGCGCTCCAGCCATTGCGTCGTTTCCAAATCCACGGTTGAATGGTTCAGGACCACCTGCCCCGGTTGCAGGAACGGTTGGATCCGCCCCGCCACCTCGCGCAACGCCGGGGCATCTTTCAGATAGATCAGGATGACCGCCGCATCCATCACGGCTTCCTCCGGTGTCGCGGTTTCGCCCGCGAGCGCCTTGGGCGTGCGATTCCAACAGGCACCCCGCCACCCCGCTTCCATCAACCGCGTCCATGCGCGCGATCCGATGATCCCGAGCCCGAGCACGGCGATTCTAGCAGACGAGTCGATGCTCATTATTTCCGTTGCAGAGCAAGTTCCACGAGTTTTGCCGCCTGTTTGCGGATTTCCTTCATCATTTCGCGAGTCGGCTGTTCGTTTTCATTGAGCACCATTTCCCTGCGCAGGCCGGCTAGCAGGTCTCGTATCGCCAGATAATTCGGCCGTTCCGAAATGCGCGGCTCCAGACCCGCCACCGACTCGGTATAATAGTCCGCGATGTCCTCGCGCATCACCTTGCGCGCGCGCTCTTCGGAAAACTGTTTGTCCACCGCCACGGTCGAGACTTCCAGCGCGCGGATCCAACCACCCAGTGAAATCAAATGCGCTAGATCCGCATCGCGCAGGGTGATCAACTCCCTCTCGACATCCCGTTGCGTCGCCGCAAGTTCCTTCTTCAATTGCTTCACGTCTTTTTTCTTGGCGCTGTCTAACAAGCTCGCCGCATGGCGGTTCACCCGGTCTCCCGCCCCCAGCGCCTTGCCGTAGCGCGTCAGATCCGTGGCCATATCCTCCACCTTGTCCAACTGCTCGGCCTCCACCACCAGAAACCCGTCGGCAATGAGAAATCCCAACTCGATGGCGAGATCCGCGCGGTCCAGCGGCATGCGCGCCGGCATTTTGCGTTCGGTTTCCACCAGCGGCAGCGGCATCAGAAACTGCAGGGTGTCGAACAGCTTCGCAATCGAGGGGGCGGTGAATTCGTTCACCGCAAGCTCCTCGCGCACGTGCGGGTCATCCAACAGGTCCACTGGAATCCCGTTGTTCGCGTCCGCTTTTTCCGCTGCTTTTTTGTCCGCCGGCGGGGCGTCTTCCGCCGCAACCTGCGGCAGCACGATCACCACCCAAACTCCTAACATGCATGCCAAAACGCTTTTCATGGCGGAAGTCTGGCATTCCTTGCCGCATTCGGCAACCGACAAAAATCGCCCCGAGACCGACAAAAATTGCCCGCATCCCGCCTTCCGTCCGCGCCCCCGATATTGCGGGGTGAAATTTTGGGGTTGCCAAGTGCTCGCGGCTGATCCACTTTTTTCCCGTTGGAACGACGGAGCGGTGTTTCGCATTGATTTTTCGAACTGCCACTCGGGTTGACTTCTCCCTGCCCCCACCGGGTTTAGCATGTCATTTCCGGCAAGCCGTATCGGTTGATCCGCAGGATCGCATCTTCTCATCCAGTCCTATGGACATGCGAGTGATTCCCCGCTCCCATGTTCGCCCCCGCCAGTCTCACCCAAACCCCCATTATACCTATTCCCATGGCCGGTCACAACAAGTGGTCAAAGGTCAAACACATCAAAGCCAGAGTGGATGCCATCAAAGGCAGGGTCTTCAGCAAGTGCGCCCATGAAATCGCACTCGCGGCCCGCGCCGGTGGTGGTGATCCCTCTGCCAACGCCCGCTTGCGCTGTGCCATCGACAACGCCAAGGCCTGCTCCATGCCCAAGGACAACATCGACCGTGCGATCAAAAAAGGTACTGGCGAGTTGGGTGGAGACGTCATTCAGGAAGTTGCCTACGAAGGATACGGCCCGGCGGGCATCGCATTCATCGTCGAAATGGTCACCGACAACCTCAACCGTTCTGTCGCGGATATGCGCTCGATCTTCACCAAAAACGCCGGTAGCGTCGCCACCCAGGGCAGCGTTTCCTATCAGTTTGAACGCAAGGGGGAAATCCATATCCCTGCGGCCGCTATTGACGAGGACCGCCTCATGGAGTTGGCCATTGAAGCCGGTGCCGATGACGTGCAGAGCGACGATGACATGCACATCGTCCACACCGCCCCCAACGAACTCGGTACCGTGGCCAACGCGTTGCGCGCCGCAGGCCTGAACGTCACCGCTGAAAAACTCGTCTCCATTTCCCAAAATCCAAGTGTGGTCACCGATCCGGTGATCGCACGTCAAATCCTGAAACTCCACGACCAGTTGGATGACTATCCTGACACGGTGAATGTTTTCACCAACTTCGAAGTCGCGGACGAAATTCTCGATCTGCTCGATTCATGAAGCGCTTTGTGCGCCATGCGCATCCCACTTTCACCTGATCCCAGATGACCCAAAATACCCACGAGGACACCCAGCCGGAAATTCCGGCGGACAGCCAAGGCACCCGCCCGCCCGCCCGCAAACGGGCGACGAAAAGCATCGCAGTGCCAAGCAGCCCTAACAAATCCGTGGTCGCAAAAGTCGCCGCCAAAAAAGTCGTGGCCAGGAAAACCGCCGCCCGGGAAGTTGCGGCACCGGGACCATCCATGCCCGATCCGCTGGATGAATCCACGCCGAAAAAGCGGCCCTCCCGCGCGAAAAAAACCGTCGTGGATTCCGCGGCGGTGCCGGAACCCGTGTCTAACGAGCCTGCCGCACCGGAACCCGCAAGCTCCGTGAATCCGCAGCGATTCGGTCGCGTCCCTGGTGGCGGACCAGTCGTTTCCCGCGAACCTCCACCCCCTCTCGAACTGCCGCAATCCGAGCCTCCCGCATCGGATCTCCCGGGTCCTCCGGCCATGTCCCCGCCACGGCATCCTCAACCCGCCGAACGCCAAGTCCAAGGTCAGCAGCAGACTCAGAATTTCCAAAACCGCGACCATCAGGGGCGTGAAAGCCGTAGCAAACGCCGCCGCGACAAACGCAAGAACCGCAACGAACGCCAACCCCAAGGTAAGTACCAGCCTCCTAACAAATACCCCGATCCATCGCGTGCCGATGGCGGAGACATCCCGGGCGGCGATCCCAACGAACGCCGTCCCATCCCGGTCCCCGGCCCGAAAATCGCGACCGATGGCATGCTCGAACTCGTGCCCAAGGGCTTCGGATTCCTCCGCCTCCCCGGAAAAAACTTCGAGCAACTGCGCGATGATATCTTCGTCACTCCCGAATTGATCCGCCGCCACAACCTGCGTGCCGGCCAGTGGCTCCACGGATTCTCTCAGGATGGGCCGCGCGGACCACAACTCGTCGAACTCACCGCAGTCAATGACATGCCGCCCGAGGAGGCTTCCAAGCTCCCGCACTTCGATGAACTCAAGGCGATCAATCCGGGCCGCCGCATCAGTTTCGAAACCACGCCGGAGCGTTTCACCACCCGCGTGGTGGATATCATGGCACCCGTCGGCCGCGGTCAGCGCGGACTCATTGTGTCCCCCCCCCGATCGGGGAAAACCACGTTGTTATTGCACATGGCGGAGGCGATCCGCGAGAAATATGAAGACACCGTCCACCTGATGGTGCTGCTCGTCGACGAGCGCCCGGAGGAGGTCACCGAATTCCGCCGGGCACTTGCCGGTACCGAGATTTTCGCCAGCTCTAACGACGAACAGCCGCGCAACCACTGCCGCATCGCGGAACTCGCCATCGAGCGTGCCAAGCGTCTCGTTGAGTCGGGCAAGGATGTGTTCATGGTCATGGATTCGATCACGCGTCTTGCCCGCGCCTATAACAACACCATGAACAACCAGGGTCGCGGCACCGGTTCCGGCGGCATCACCATCGGCGCGCTGGAAGTCCCGCGCCGGCTCTTCGCCGCCGCCCGCAACACCCGCGGCGGAGGATCCCTCACCATTCTCGCCACCGCCCTCATCCAGACCAACTCGCGCGCCGACGAGGCGATCTTCATGGAGTTCAAGGGTACCGGCAACATGGAACTCGTGCTCGACCGCAAGATCGCGGAAAACTATATCTATCCGGCAGTGGACATCTTCAAATCCGGCACCCGCCGCGAGGAGTTGCTCATCCCTGAACACATGCTCCACAAGATCCACCTGATCCGCCGCGGCCTCGCCGGCCACCGCCCGGTCGAGGCCATGGAACGCCTCTTGTTCTTCCTTAAAAAATTCTCTAACAACCCGCAGATGCTGATGGAAATCAAAGGGTGATGATTCGCTTTCCATGCAATGAACAAGAACGAACACCGACAGGCCGGATGAACCATCGGCCATCCTGTCCCATGCTGACACCCCTCCATTTCCCCACCCTGCTCGCCGCGCTGGCACTCACCGCCGCCGCCCCGCTGTCCCAGGCCCAAAGCACCAACGCCAAGGTGCCCGGTAATCCGCCTGCCACGCAACCGACACGGGAAAATCTATCCATCGATCTCGGCGGCGGCATGACGCTGGACTTCGTTCGGATTGACCCCGGCTCGTTCACGATGGGATCGAACAAAAGCCGCGAGTGGGACGAGAAACCCGCCCACTTGGTCACGATCACCAAGCCGTTTTACCTCGCCAAATACGAGGTCACACAGGAGCAATGGGAAAAAGTCATGGGAGGCAATCCCAGCATCTTCAAGGGTGCCAGGAATCCTGTCGATGGGGTGAGCTGGACCGATTGCCAGAGCTTCATGGCGAAGTTGATGGAGAAAGTGCCGGGCCGGACGTTCCGGTTGCCGACGGAAGCCGAGTGGGAATACGCCTGCCGTGCCGGATCTAACGACGATTATTGTTACGGCGAGGGCGAGGATTCTCTGGCTGAATACGCATGGTATCGCGACAACTCCGGGAAGACGACCCATCCGGTCGGCGCAAAGAGGCCGAACGCGTGGGGTTTGTATGACATGCATGGCAACGTGTGGGAATGGTGTGTGGATTGGCATGGGGGTTATCCCACCGTCGCCGTGAACGATCCCCAGGGGGCATCGGGCCGGGTGGTGTACCGGGTGTACCGGGGCGGCGATTGTGGCCACGGCGCGAGTTACTGCCGTGCCGCATACCGCTACTATTACGAAGCGTCTGCCTACGACTTCAGAGTGGGCTTGCGACTCGTCCTCGGTCCGGTGCCCTAACAATCCATGGCAACACGCATGCACAAGCTCCATTCGTTAGAAGTTCTGGTTCTATGCGCGGCGCTGCTCGGCGCGTCCACCGGTTCCGCCGCGGAGCCGCCGGTTCCGCCGGTCCCGCCGGTCCCGCCGGTTCCGTGGCATGTCAATGAAGCGGACATCCGCATCCCGGTCACCGTTGATATCAAAGAAGCCCTGCTTAGGATGCCGCCGCAGGTCCATCTCGCCGATCTGGACCCGATCGAGGCGCAGGGGATCGCCTTTGACCGCAAGAACAAGCTCGCCGTCAAAGCGAATGGGTCGGCGACATTCAATCTGAAGCCGGAGTACAGGTGGTTGTCACTGCGGAACGGGCTCAAGGTCTCCGTGGACGACAAGGATCTGGCTGGCGAAAGAATATTCGCCCTGCCGCCCGGAGCGAAAAAACTCCGGATCACCGGGCAAGCCAATTTCATCGAACAAGCCGGATTCATCACCCGCGGCCCGATCGTTTCCCGCGCGGACCTTTGCCTGCCCGGTCTCGATCCGACCGCGCTGGTGCCGCTCGTCTATCGCCTGTCGGGCGAGCGGGTCGGCTGTCGCATCCTCTGGGCGCATCCGACCGAGCCGATGCAGATCCTGTTCGACTGTTCGAGCGGCGAAACGCAATACCTGGTCTATCTGGTAGATCGTTCGAAACAGCCGCCTCCGCTGGACTGGGCCCCGAAGGCGGGCCTCATCTTCGAAAGCCGCCACCTCGAGCGCTGCGACCAGGAGATCAAGACGCCGGAAGACTTCCAGAAACTCTGGGACGGCGCGAGTTTCATCGCCGAAAAAAGCGCGAAAAAAGCCATCAGTCTCGGCTTTCTCCCATCCAGGCCCATGTGCGGCGATAGGGCGAACTACTCCGACACGCCGCGTGGGGCGCCGCTGGCGCTCTGCCGTTACACGGGTTTCTTCCACATCCCGGAGACGCAGGAATACGATTTTACCTTCAGATCCTGGCCCGGCGGCCATGTCCTTGTCGACGACCAGGTGGTTGTGGAACTGCCGCCCGAAGAGTGTTGGAAGCGAGAATCTGATCATAGGCATAAGAAGAAGTGCAGACTGCAACTGGAAAAGGGGCTCCACAAACTGGACTTCTGTCAATACGGCAGAGAGGGACGATTCTTAATTCAAGTGTTGTGGTGGCCTTACGGCAATGCCCCGGGTTATAACATGTTCAGGCATGATGGCATGGAGTCGGGAAGCTGCTCCACGTTCGGCGTCCAAGAACAATTTTCCGTGTGGGAACCGTTTGCGGAGGCTGCGGCCGGCCCGGCTGCCCGCCGAGGGCAGGACTTGTGCGCCTCGTTCACTTGGCGCTGGAGTACGCACTGGTTGGGCATATACCCCGCAGGCGACGCCATCAGTTTCTCCTTCGCAGGGACGCTCTCGAAGGAGAGTACAAACGCGGTCTTTCGCTGGAAGTTTGATGACGGACACCAGACCGAGGCACAGAAGGTGGATCACATCTTCTTCGCGCCCGGGACAAGGAAGGTGGAACTCGAGGTCCTGGACGGCCCGGGCGGCAAGGTCATTGCGCGCGCGACCGGCAATATCCACGCCCAGATCAACTGGAGCTATCCGACTGGCGCCTCGCCATTTGAGTGGTGGTGGCCCGCTCTATTCAACTTTGAGACTTTGCTCGCGCAACGGGCAGGGGAGTTCGCAACCGTCACGCCGATCGAGGAGGTGGTGAGCCTCTACTACTGGTCGTTTAATCGAGGTGAGTTCTGGGGACCGCTGCCCTCGAACGAGATGGTGAGTAAGCTGAGGACGACCAGCGGCGCGGCGCTGGCGCGACGCATTGATGAAGTCGCCAAAGCGCTTCCCTACTCCCGCCTGCCCGACCTGGCGCGCTCGCTGGCCGCACCGGACGGGCCGCTGCAACCCGACGCCGCTGAAAAGCTCTGCAAGGCCGTGATGGACCGGGCCCCGGCCGGCTCACGCGACTGGAAATCCGCCGCCGCAAGCCTGGCCGACATCCTCGTTTCCGTCCGCGGCAAGCCGCAAGAAGGGCTTCAACTCCTGGAGACGGCGGAGAAAACGGCACCGGGCCTGGACCTGACCGGGGGCTGGCGCACGGCTCCTGCCAAACAGTGGTATTCGAACGTCTTGGAAAACGAAGTGGCCGGCGAGACTCAGAACCTGCAGTGGTCAAACGCCTGCTCCTTCAAAGTCCACGGTCCCGAATTGAATTCAGGCGCGGGCGTATGGGCTGCGAAAGAGTTCGATCTGCCAGCGTCCCGCCAGGGCAAGGAGTTGGCCATGTACCTTGGCGCCATGCCTGACAACCGGCTCTTCTGGTTCAACGGCAAGCGGCTTCCAGTGCAGAATAACGACGACTACGTTGTGATCCCTGCCTCCCTCCAGCGCTATGGCGGGAAGAACGATTTCCTGGCGTTGTTTCAACCCACTGCCAGCCCCGGTTCCTATGGCGAAAAGGGCGCCCGCCCATCCTACAATATCCTGCAACACGCCATGCCGGTTTCGAGGCCTTTGGAGTTGTACACATCGGCAGACTGTACCGAGAAGGGCGTGAATTATACCTATTACGAAATAGAAGAAAAAGGGCCGAAAGAAGAGCTGGACAAGATCAAGGGTGACCCCGCCAAACTGGAATCCTTTTTCGACAAACTGGCGCCCGTCAAGAAGGGGACGCTGAAACAAGTCGACCTCTCGCCCCGCGGACGGGACGTGTTCTTCGCCATGAAATTCACCGGGTATGTGAAAGCATGCGCCGGAGCACAGCAGTCAGGTGATACGTCCAACCTCTGGCAGAACAGAATCAAATCCGACAGCCCCTATACCAGATTGTCGGTCGATTCGAGGGATGTGGGTGACCAGGGCAGGATATATCTCCGCGATGGCGCCTATCCCGTTTCACTGATCTACTACCACGAAAATGGAAAAGACTTGTTATTGAACCTGACCCCTCCCGATACGTTTGTTGCGGAGTCGGTACTTCTGGCAGAATGCGTGAAGGCGGACGCCCTGCTGATGACGGGCGAAGGCGCGCAGGCGCAGGAGATTCTCCTGGCACTCAAACCTAACGCCTGGCCGATGGACGAGACCTCGCAACTGCAACTGACCGGCGACCTGCGCAAGATCCAGCGGTGGGCTCAGGAAAGCGATGCCGCCGCTGCTTTCCCACTCCTCGACTCGTGGCTAAGCAGACACCCGATGCTGCGGACGGTCCCGGGTTTCTTGCTCGCGAAGATGGAGGCACTCGCCGCGACCGGAGACCACGCGCGCATTCTCGTCCTGTCCGGGCACTTGGGCCGCATGGATCTGAACCAAACCCAGCGGGAGCAGATGCTGCTCGTGCTGGTCAAAGCCGCGATCAAGGCAGGCAACACGGACGCCGCCAGGGATGGTTACACCCAACTGAAGAAGATCGCGCCTTACAGCGCGGCCACCGTCGAGGCACGCGAGGCGATCACCAAAGCGGTCCGCGGAAAAAAATCGGAATGATCATGTCGCCACGGAGTGCGAGTCTCCGGATGCGCCAGAGAAAGATGGCCAAGGAACCCGCGCAAGCCTAACAACAGCAGACCGACCGGGTTCACCGAGCTTGCCCGTGCAGAGTACATCGTGCACCACACCGGAGACCCGCTCCGTCTTGCGCTCACAGCCAGTGCGTGCGTCTCATGCTCCCCATCACCCGTCCGCAAGCAAAAACCTCAATAGTCTTTCTGACACTCTATTTCTGGGGAACCCTGTCAATAGTCTTTCTGACACTCTATTTCTGGGGAACCCTGTCGTCTAACATTCTAAAGGTAGGCCAGCATGAGGGGGCGGAGTTGTCCTATGGCTTGCCTGTAGCAGGTTGGGCGCATGAGGTCTACCCGTAGCCAGCGGATGAACTGCAGGCTCACTTCAGTGGGCCGGTAAAGGGCTTGGTAGAGTTTTACGGGCAAGTGGCGACCGGCGGCCCGGGCTTTTTCAGTGCGCTTGGCGAAGTCTTTTTGCCAAGCTTTGGTCACTTTGGTGTCTTGAATGCCCACTTCGCTTTTGAGCTTGGCTTCGAAGAGCCGTAGGAGGTTGTGGACGATGCTCATGGCGATGGCCTGGATGCGCTTGCCGGTCTCGCTGGCGCTCCAGGCTTTGCGTTCGTCGAGCTTCTGCTCTTGCTGGTCGAAGGCTTTTTCGATGTTCCAGCGCAGGCGTCGGCATTGGTTGAGTGCGCCGGGTGAAAGGGTCATCTGGTTGATGAGGGTGATGTAAATTTCCTCGCTGTCCGGGCAACTGGCGGTGTGTCCGGGCAACTGGCGGTGATCCGGCGCCAGACGCCGGGGGTGTTGTTGAAGAGTGTTAAAGTGTCAGACGAACTATTAGGAATTGAGTTGCGATGCCATTTCTTGCTGACGCTCAGTGGATTGCCCTCCGTCCTCTCTTTTCTGGTCTTCGGTCTCCGGCCTGCGCACCGTTCTGAGCGCGCCCTTTGGGCTGTGGCCTTCGGCTTCCCACCTCAGGTCACTGGCCCCTGACAACAACGGCAGGTTCACAAAAAATTTTCCCTACATTCGCACATCTGGCTTTGACCTGCGGCGCAGATGGTTCATGCTGCAGACCGCCATGCGCCTTTCGGGCACTTACACCGCACTCATCACTCCGTTTCGCGACGGGGCCATCGACGTCCGCGCATTTCAAGCCCTGATTGAGCGGCAGATTGCGGGTGGCGTGGATGGCATCATCCCGTGCGGGACCACCGGCGAGTCCCCCACGCTCGATACCGAAGAGCACCACGAGGTGATTCGTTTGGCCGTCCAATTCGCGGCTGGCCGCTGTGCGGTGATCGCCGGGTCCGGGGCGAACGCCACCTCCGAGGCGGTCGCACTCACCGCCGCCGCCGAAAATCTCGGAGCCACCGGATCGCTGCAAGTGTGTCCGTATTATAACAAGCCCTCGCAGCAAGGACTCTACCTCCATTTCAAGGCCATCGCCGAAGCCACGCATTTGCCGATCATGCTCTACAACGTGCCCGGTCGCTCGGTGATCGATATTGCGCCGGAGACCGTCGCCCGGCTGGCCGCGGATTGCCCTAACATCACCGCCATCAAGGAAGCGAGTGGTTCGGTGGACCGGGTCAATCAACTCAGGCAGATTCTGCCCGACGATTTTGCCATTCTGTGTGGTGATGATCCGCTGACGTTACCGTTCATTGCGTGCGGTGCCGCAGGTCTGGTCTCGGTGGCCTCCAACCTCATCCCGGATGTCATCGCTCGCTTGGTGCGCGCCTGCCTCAACGGGTCGTTCGACGAAGCCCTCATCCTCCAGAAACAATACTATCCGCTGATGCGCGGCCTGATGTCACTCGATGTCAATCCGGTACCCATCAAGACAGCCGTCTCGCTCCAAGGTCACTGCACGCCCGAATTGCGCCTGCCGCTTGCCCCGCTCGGCACGGCCCAGACGGCACAACTGACCGCACTTCTGGAATCCTATAACCTTCTGCCGTGAGGCGGACTATCACTGATAACTGACAACTGACAACAGATAACTGACACTCCCATGCCAAAACTCTTCATTCCCGGACCGATTGATGTCTCGAAAGAAACCTATGCCGCGATGAGCCAGCCGATGATTGGCCACCGTGGCGGGGAGTTCGAGGCGCTGTACGCCTCCGTCCAACCCGGCCTGCAGCAACTCAGCGGCACCACTCGACCGTTTTTTCTATCCACATCGTCCGCTTGGGGGGTGATGGAAGCCGCGTTGCGCAACCTCTGCGCGAAAAAAGTGCTCACCCTTTGCTGCGGCGCGTTTTCGGACAAATGGTATGACGTTGCCCAACGCAACGGCCTGCAGGCCGATAAAATCCAGGTCGAGTGGGGCGACGCGATTTCACCGGCAGCCGTTCGCGCGAAATTGGAGGAAGGCGGATTCGACCTTGTCACCTTGATCCACAATGAGACTTCTACCGGTGTGATGAATGACCTCGCGGGCATCGCCAAGGTGGTCAAATCGTTTCCGGGAGTACTGTTAGTTGTGGATACGGTATCGTCGTTTTCCGCCGTGCCGCTTGCGATGGACGAGCTGGGCATTGACGTGTTGCTTGCGGGGGTGCAGAAGGCGCTGGCGCTACCGCCCGGGCTTGCGGTTTTTGCGTGTTCGGAAGCCGCCATGGAGCGGGCGAAAAGTCTGCCCAATCGCGGATATTATTTTGATTTCATCGAGTTCGCCAAGAACGCGGCCAAGAACAACACACCGTCCACCCCGGCGATTTCCCTGATTTTCGGGCTCCAGCACATCCTTGCCGTCATCGCCGCGGAAGGCGTTCAAAAACGTTTCGCGCGTCACGCTTCTAACAACGCATTGATTCACGCGTGGGGCGCCCGCCATGGCTTCAAGAACTTCGCACCCGCAGGCAACCAGTCGCTCACCCTCACCTGCTTTCACACGCCCGCCGGCTTCGATCAGGCCGCGTTCATCAAGACGCTCAAGTCGAAGCACGGGTTCATCATCAACGGCGGCTACGGCAAGATCAAGGGTCTCACCTTCCGCATCTCCAATATGGGTAACGAAACCACCACCACCATGAACGAACTCATCGCCGCCATGGACGATGTGTTAGGCTGAATTTCTTTAAATGTAAATGTCATGAAAACCAATTACCAAATTATATTGTGGGTGGTCTGCCTGGCGGTGACGACGGCGCGGGCCGAAGTGCAAGTAAACCGGGCCCGGCTGGGCATGTTTCAAGCGTTGCCCGCAACGGCGCACAACCCGAAAAACCCGCCCAACGACGCCAAGATCGAGCTCGGGCGGATGCTTTTCTACGACACCCGCCTGTCCAAGGATCGCACGGTGTCCTGTAACAGTTGCCACGATCTCGCCAGTTTTGGCGATGATGGACGAGCGGTATCCGACGGTATCAAGAACCAGAAAGGTGGCCGCTCGGCACCGACCGTATATAATGCGGCGCTGCACTTCACCCAGTTCTGGGATGGCCGTGCCGCAGACGTGGAGGCACAGGCGGTGGGGCCCATTCTCAATCCCATCGAAATGGGCATGCCGGACGCGGACTACGTGCTCAAGGCACTCAATTCCATTCCCGGATACGTGACGTTGTTCAAGAAAGCATTTCCCGGAGACGCGCCACCCCTGACCTATGACAATGTGGGAAATGCGATCGGTGCGTTCGAGCGCGGACTGCTCACTCCGTCGCCCTTCGACGCCTTTTTGAAAGGGGATGACGCCGCGCTCACAGACACGCAGAAGGAGGGACTCAATCTCTTCATCGATAAAGGTTGTGTCACCTGCCACCAAGGGACGGGTGTCGGCGGCCACATGTTCCAAAAACTCGGCCTGGTGAAGCCATGGCCGACGAAGGACAAGGGCATCGGCGGCCTACAAGGCAAGGAAGCACTGACCGGATTCTTCAAGGTGCCCGGACTGCGCAATATCACCGAAACCGCGCCCTACCTGCACGATGGATCGATCAAAACGCTCGACGAGATGGTCAAAAAAATGGCCGAGCACCAGCAGGCCCACATCCTCACCGAGGCGGAAACCGCCAGGATCATCGCTTTCCTCAATGCGCTCAAGGGCAAGGTGCCGACCGAGTATATCGCCAAGCCCGAACTTCCCGCAGACGGCCCTCTAACACCCAAGCCCTGAGGTGACTAGTGCTTGATAGATGTCCACAGTTCCTCTATCCGTTTTTCGGAAACTTTGCCGACACAAGGCACATCCGGGGCGTAGAGCGAGACGCGCCATTCCTCGAGCGCCCAGCCGTGGGGCCACAGCGCGGGATTGGTCACGGGTCATGAGTTGATGGGTCATGGGTGAAGAGGAAGAGAAGCCAGAGGTCGGAGGTAGCGAGTCATGGTCTTCTTTTGCTAGACTCGCGCTTGGGCACTTTCGAGAATCTGCTGGATCAGTGCATTCACTTCTTGGGCCAGTGGGTCAATTGGCGCTTCGTTAAAATCATCTTTCACAGGATCCTCGACCATTGCGATGTGTTCGGGGTGCCGTATCCCTTCCTGCCAGCGACACGTCCCGTCGTTGGTAGGGACTGTCAGAATCTCGTATAGTGGGTGCTGTTCACGAAGCTCCTTAAGAATCAAGTCCGTTACCGATTGGTCCTGTGAATTCGGAACTGCTATTTTGATGTGTGGTCTCATATTGATTATTTCTCTTAATTTTAGCCTCGTTAGAAAACCATCATTAAGCAACAGGCAAACGTCTATCGATTCACACCGCCGCCTGCAACTCAATTCTTCCGGCCTACCACAGAGCAGGGCAGTTTGGATATGTGCGGTTTCGGATTCGCACTTTTTTCTTTCCGACGGAGGGGGACTCTGCAATGGTCCGAATGAAATGACGCACCCCCCATGCCCCTAGCCAAGCATCCAAAGGCAGCCTTGTTCGTTCGCCAAAATTTGTTCGCTGACGTGACGAGTTTTGCTGAATTCGAAGCGCGCGTCGCGGCATTGCCGGATGAGCATTCACGCGGACATGCCTTCGAGGTCTTCGCTGAAGCTTATCTGGCGACCCAACGGAAGCACGATGCGGCAAAGGTGTGGCCGCTGTCATCCGCTCCGATCCACGTTATTCAGACGCTCGGGCTTGCGGGGCAGGACTATGGTGTGGACGGGGTGTTTCAGACGATTCTTGGAAACTTCAATGCTTACCAGGTGAAGTTTCGCACGAACCGACCCGCGCTAAATTGGCGGGAGTTGTCCACCTTCATGGGCTTGGCTGATAGTCGTCATATTCGCAGCCGGGTTCTTTTCACCAACTGCGACGACTTGCCTTCGGTGCTGAACGAGCGTCAGGGTTTCTTTTGCATCCGTGGCGCAGACTTGGACAGGTTGCAAGCGGATGATTTACGCGCCATCGAAGCATGGCTGGCCGACTGCGCATTCACAGCTCCCAAGAAACAACCCCTGCCACACCAAATCGAGGCCTTGGATGTGCTGCTTCCCGCGTTAGAGGTACATGACCGCGTTTCCCCGATCATGGCGTGCGGTACGGGCAAGACACTCGTAGCGCTCTGGATCGCAGAGCGCAGGCAGGCATCGCTGATTCTGGTTCTTGTGCCGTCGCTAGCTCTCCTGCGGCAAACCCTCCACGAATGGCTGCGTGAAACGTGTCTGCCCTGCTTGGCATATCTTTGCGTCTGTTCCGACCCTTCTGTGAAAGACGGCGTGGACGCGATTGCCACGACGCAATCCGACCTCGACTTCCAAGTCACCACCGATGCTGCCAGCGTGCGCGACTTCCTCGACGCTACTTTCAGCGGCGTGAAAATCATCTTCTCCACCTATCAGTCAGCGCAAGTGGTCGGCGCTGCCTTGCAACCCGGCGAGGCGTTCGATCTGGGAGTGTTTGACGAGGCGCACAAAACCGCTGGCCGCGAGGGCAGAAACCACGCCTTCGCCCTTGAAGATGCCAACCTACCCATTCGCAAACGCCTGTTCCTCACCGCCACACCGCGCCACTACAATCCACTTCGCAAGGACAAGGAAGGTGAGGCGCAACTTGTCTTTTCGATGGACAACCCGGAGGTTTACGGGCCGCAAGCATATCGCCTGTCATTCGCGGAGGCGGCACGGCGCGGCATTATCTGCGGTTACAAGGTCATCATTTCGGTCATCAGCTCGGAAATGGTGACAAACGAACTGTTGAGTCGTGGCGAGGTGCTTGTGAAAGGTGACGCAGTACACGCCCGGCAGGTCGCCAACCAGATTGCCCTTCGTGATGCCATTGTGAAATACGGGGCAAGAAAGGTGTTCACCTTTCACAGAACCGTGAAGTCCGCAGCATCGTTCTGTGCCGTCGGCGGCGAGGGCGTTAGATCACATCTGCCTGACTTCGGAGCATTCCACGTCAACGGCACGATGCCGACCGCCCGCCGCGAGCGTGAAATGCGCTATTTCAGGGATGCTGACCGCGCCGTCATGTCGAATGCCCGTTGCTTGACCGAAGGCGTGGACGTTCCTGCCGTGGACATGGTCGCATTCCTTTCGCCGAGGCGCAGCCGTGTGGATATTGTGCAAGCCACAGGTCGCGCCATGCGACTTTCACCGGAGACGGGGAAAACCACCGGATATGTGTTAGTGCCGCTGTATGTCGAGCTTGCCGCTGGCGAGAGCGTCGAGGATGCCGTTAGTCGCGCGCAGTTCGACGAGGTGTGGGATGTTCTGCACTCCCTGCAAGAACAGGACGATGTACTTGCCGACCTCATTCGCGACATGGGCGAACAGAAGGGCAGCGGCAAAGGCTTCGACGATGCTCTTCTTGAGGGACGCGTGGAGATTACAGGAATCCGCGTCGGCCTCGAAGCTATTCGTTCTGCGGTGACAACCCGCTGCTTTGAAAGGCTCTTTACTTCATGGAATACGTTCTTCGGCAAGTTGACCGCTTTCAAAGAGCGATACGGCCATTGCAATGCCACCACTAATGGGGAGGATGTGTCGCTTGGCGCCTGGGTTAGTGCCCAGAGGTCCCGCCGAAACAAAGGCGTGTTACCTGACGAGCAGGTTTCACGGCTGAATGATTTAGGGTTTGTTTGGGATTGGCAGAGTCAAAAGGAAGAAGAAACTTGGGCGAAACGGTTTCAGAAACTCAAGCAGTTCAAAGATCAATCCGGTCATTGTAATGCCAGCATTTATGGGGACGATCAATTCCTTGGACGTTGGGTTTCTACGCAGCGCACCCAGCGGAGTAAAGGGTTGCTTTCACAGGAGCGGATTAAACTGATGGACGAACTTGGTTTCGTCTGGGATTATCAGTCTCAAAAGGGTGATGCAACATGGATGAAGTGGTATCGTGAGCTTGAAACTTATGTGCATGAGCACGGCAATCCGCACGTCCCGAAAACCGCCAAGAATAGACTTTCTAGTTGGGTTTCGCAGCAACGACAACGCCGTAAAGGCACACTCAAAACGAAGGGGAAAGTCGATTTCATAACAGCGGAGCAGATAAAACTACTCGACAAACTTGGCTTTCATTGGGAAGCGCATAATGAGAAATGGGAAGACATGCTAGAGGAATTGAAGCGATTTAAGGAGAGGTACGGTCATGTTGACGTTTACTTGATGGCCGAAGAGGATGATAAATTAGTGAATTGGGAGAAGACACAACGCGATCTTCAAGCACGCGGCGAATTGGATGTCGTGCGCAAGACAAGCCTTGATGAGATTGGCTTCTTGTGGAATCATGGAACCACAAGTCGAATGTGGATAAGAAAATATGAACTTTTAAAAGCATATCAGGCCGAATATGGCAACGCGGATGTTCCTTACAAATGGACATCAGACCCAACCTTATCACACTGGGTTAGCACCCAACGCGGGCGGCGTAAAAATGGCCTTATGTCTGACGTTGAGGTGTGTTTGCTAGATTCACTCGGTTTCACATGGAAAAGCCGCGATGTTGGAACATGGGAGGATCGCCTTGCCGAAGTTGCGGCGTTCCAGGCAAAGAACGGACACAGCGAGATTCCACTGAACTATCCTGAGAACCCGAAGCTTGGTCATTTTGTGAACAGCATGCGAACTCAGCGGAACAGCGGAAAACTTTCCGAAGACCGCATTGTGAGGCTTGATGCTCTTGGCTTTGTGTGGAAATCCAGTCGCAAGGCAGAACTGAAAGGGGAAGGGATAACCGCAGAGTGGAAGATCCGCTTTGAGGAACTGCTCCGCTACAAAGAAGAGAACGGTAACTGCAAGGTTCCGAAAGAGTGGTCAGAAAATCCGCAACTCGGACGCTGGGTAAGCTGGCAGCGCCAAATCCAGAAGAGCGGCAAGCTCCATCCGAAACGGGAAGATCTGTTGAATTCTATCGGTTTCTCATGGTGGAGGGAGACCCCATTGCTGACGAGCAAGGCGCTAAGCGTGAGTGGGTGATAGGTGGAAATCATGCGTGATAGCTGGGATACGCCCGCCAATACCGGGAAGTCAACCGGGTGCATACTAGGGAAAAGCAACGACTTTCCAGGCAGCAGGCGAAGAAGGCGAAGAAAAAATCCGATGCGCTGCCCACCACCGAGAAAGGCGCGACGCCACTACGCAATTTCACCGCCAGCTTCCAAGCGGAAGACAATCCGCTCCAACCGGACGCGGTAGTGTAACGCGCCGCAATAATCGCGGATGGCAGCATGACAGGAGTGTATGGATGAGTTGTAACACAGCGTCGCTCCCGCTTCTACCAGCTTGCCCATACGACCAATCAACGTCAAAGGTGATTGGCGGCGGCGCGCCATGGAAAGGAGAAAAGTCATGAGATTTAAACGCTTATGGGAGGTTGCTCTGCGTTTATTGTTTGCTTCTCTTCATCTCTTTGGTGGATTGATGCACCTATCCCGCCCCTTGGCATTGGCACGATACTCCGCACCAGATGCGGTTGACTCTCGGGAATTATCCACGAACCCCCATGCCAACAACTTATCCATCGAATATGAAACCTCAAAAGGCAGCTTCCTACAATCCGATGCCATCCGGTCAACACCGCAGCCTAAGTTCTGTGCGACGAGATACCTCAGCATGTGGTGGTCAAAGTCGTCTAGCGCAGGCAAATCAGGTGTCTTGGACAGATCGGCTAAACGTTTCCGGTTCTTTACACGATGCCAGCACACCACTGCGCCAAGCAATGAGTTCAGAATCACTGAAACCCAGAGGATACTGCCTAGCACTTTGTTCGCTGTGGACAATCCTGACAGCGATAGGATAATCGGCCCTACCAGAGTCAGAGACGCTACTGCTGCTTTGGAGAATGTCGCACGTAGCGCCTCAACTTTCGTGGATAGCCATTCCTCTGCAGCCTCGGTTTGGGTGTTCATCATATAAATTGTATCCAGCACAACGTTCAAGCCCTGCTGTCGGGTCAGGGCATCGAGGTTGGGGTTGAATTTGTGGGGTTCATGCCGGCAGGTCAGCAACTGCGTTGAACATCTGCTCTTGGTGGCCTCGGGGGAATGGCTTCATTGCCAAAACATATCGTTTCGGTGACTATGTCGTCTGACAAACGCGTTGCGAGCTTGACCTGACGCTGAGGCGCAACCTGTACCCAACTACCATCTTCCGTTGATCGGCATCTCTCCCGTTCGACCCAGTATGCGTACTCGGTCTCATAGTCGAATACGTCGATAAAAAACATATCAACTTTTCTGGCCATCAACCACGGATGCCCACCGAATACAAAAGTGCCAGCGTCTGCTATGACATCCTTCCATTCTAAATTTTAATAGCGCCTGCATGACTGCACATACATTTCCCCGTACTTCTCGTAATTAAGTAGCTGTCTCTCCGTAGAATATAGCAGTGGAAGATACCGTCTGACAAAATCGAATGAGACGCGGCTGTCCAGCACTGCAACGATTTTACGTTTTCCAAGGTCTCTGAAGTAATCATCACGAGTGTATTCCCATGTGATCAGCCACACGGTTCTCTTTGGTGTCCGAAACGGGAACATAGTTTCAATATTTCGTCCAACGGTTTTGTTGAACGACACGCGTCAAATTGCCCTTTATTATACAGCGTGCGGTACAACAAGGACAATTACCGCGCGGATGTGTAGGGAAACCCATCGCTCGTTCAGCGCTGCCATTTAACAACCAAATGAGAGCGTGCCAAGACAAAAATGAGGGCGGTTTCAGTTTGTTAGAGAATAAATGTTAGATTGGCAGAGGCGGGGATTCATTTAGTCTGGTTTTACAACAAACTGACTATGAGTAACAAATACCACCGCCTCTGCGCGGGAGGACGTATCGTAATTGCCAACATGAGGCAAGCCGGAAAGAACCAAATCGAGATTGCGCAGGCCATCGGGTCCAGCCAGTCGACCATTAGCAAGGAACTCGCGCGTAACTGCGGCGAACGCGGCTACCGGCCCGCCCAGGCCAA
>CAISTY010000222.1 GCA_903888515.1 Akkermansiaceae bacterium
AGCCGACGCAGGACCGGTTTTCGCCCGGCATCAGGTTGATGAACGTCCGCATCCGGTGCAGTTCCATGTAGTTCTCGTCCAGCGCCTGGAAGAAGAGATTCTTGTTGGCCGGCACGGTGAAGAATGCCGAGCCGTCCTCATAAACCGTGGCAATGCCATGCACATACTTCCTCGCGACATCGCCGAGACCGACAACCGAGGCTTGCTGGCCGTGGCTGTCTCCCTGTTTGCCTGCCCGCCAGGTGTCGTACCAGTTCAGGTTCATGGCCTCCATCACCCGGATATACTTGACTCTGCCGCGTTCGATGCCCGGCAACCCCTGATACACGTCGTTCAGGAACATCGTGGCCAGCTTCGGGCTTTCCTTCGCGGCCGCCGCGGTGACCGGGGTAATGTCCGTGGGCCTGTGGCGCGGCAGCAACGGCATCGGCTGCAGACAGGAAAATTTCGGATCACGGTACAGCTCCGCGCGGTTGCCCCACGCGTCCAGGACGTAGATCCCGTACTCCGCCCCTGCGCCGAACTTGACGCCACCGGGTTGGTGACAGACGAGGAAGAACTTTTCCGAGAATGGGAAAGGCTCACGGAAAGCCCCGATGCTGCCGGGCATGGGGAACATGCCCGGGTACCGTATTTCGGGCGTGAGGTTCTCCATGGCGTCGGCGGTGCGTCGATGGCGGCGATTATCGACCAGCACGATCGGACCCTGAAGCCCGCCGTGGTGTCCCGCGGCCGTCGTGACAATCTTGCGGCTGCCCGGGATGCTGCGCGCGTGTACCATGGTGGCCGGACAAGCGATCATGTTCTTATACACGTGGTCCGAGCCGCTGCCGTCGGGGCGCACCGCCCACAGGCTCTGCACGTTGGCGAAACCCTTGTCGACATACTCCCAGCGCATGTAGATCACCCGGCCGTCATCCATTAGACAAGGGCTGATTTCGTTGACCTGGCCTTGTGACAGGCAGGTGATATTCTTGCCGTCGGCGTCCATGACGTACAGCGACGTCACCGTCGCGGGGAAACAGAGAACCGAGCGCTGGGAGCGTGTGGAAACAAACATGATCCTGCCGTTGGGCAGATAGCACGGATCCATGTCATCATAACCCTGCGCGCACTGACTGCCGGCGTAGAGCCGCATCGTTTCCTTTTCCTCGGCTCCATCGAAAGTGATCTGTCGCAGGCTTTTGCCGGTTACCCTGCGTCCGGTCTTGGGATCGATATCGATTTCGTAAATGCGGAATTTTCCGCCGGCCTCACTGTAACAGAATATGACCTTGGTGGCATCGAACGACAGATCAAAGCGACCGAACACCCCGTTGGTCAGTTCGGGGACCAGAGAGGTGATTTCACCCTCGGGGGCCGCCGTGGAGAGGACGCAGAGATTGCCGCTGCGGTTGTCGTGGATCGTGTGCCCTGTGTAGGTGTTTGTTCCCCCATGCTTCTGCTTGACGAACAAGAGCTTGTCGAACTTCAACGCAGGGTGGTCCAGCATGGCCCGGCGGCGCAGCGATTTCAGCGCGGTTTCAACCGTCTGTTGTGCATCCGTCGTGCCGCCGGCTGCTTGCAGTTGTTGCTTCTCCAAATCGGCCAGTTCGGTCAGGTACTGCGGGCCCTGGGCGTACTGCGGGCCGAACGTCTTGACGGAATCCTTGATGGCCAGCCGCAGGGCTTCCGTGTTCACGGCGTCCGCAGGCAGAAAGACGTTGCGATACCGCACCGGGATCCGGCTGAGGTCGAGCTGGCGTTTAGGCGCCTTCCAGTCCTTGGGAAACGCCACCGGCGATTCCAGCGATAGCGTGATCGGGTTGGGTGGCGGCCCGCTGCGGGTCAACTTCAGCGTATGCTTGCCTGCGGTGATCGGAATCTCGCAGGACGTTTCCCACTCCGCGCCGTGCCTGTCCCAAGTGCGTTCCGGCAGCCCTTCCCATACTTTGGGATTGCGATCCGGGTAAGGCGGCGCATTGCACGTCATCTTGAGGCAGCACTTGCCCACCGGCTTGTTGTCGAGCAGGAGATCCGCCGGATACACCCCGGCCGACGCGTAGCGCACTTTGAGCGTGTAGGTCGCGTCGACGGGAAATTCGATGTCGTACTCGGCCACCCACGGCAGCGTGTCGCCGGCGGTCAGCATCAGTTCGGGATGCTTGTCGCGGTAATCGCCATACAGACCCGTATTCTCGGAAACGCGCGCATTGCCGCGATCGAACTCCCACGCGTTGATCTCCAGTTTGCCGGCCACCTTGTTTTCAGCGGACAGCGGCACCGCTGCAAGGCCCCATAC
>CAISTY010000223.1 GCA_903888515.1 Akkermansiaceae bacterium
CCGCCGCCAGCATCTGGCACCACAAAGGAGAACAAAGCATGAGTAGCAGCGACCTCATCACAGACGACGGCTACCAAAGCCTGCTGGGAAAAATCTCCCAAGTTTACGCCACAGGTCAGGCGCGGGCGGCGCAGGCCGTCACCTGAATATTTGAATGATCCGGCCAAGCGAGCATCCGGCTGACGCAGGCACTCATGGCGGAGCTGTTCGAGATCGGCGTGAACACGGTGAATTACCATCTGAAGGCGATTTTTGCCGATGGGGAGCTGCGCCCGGAGGCAACTATTCGATATTATCGAATAGTTCGCGCCGAAGGAGCCCGGCAGATCACCCGGCAGAGCCGAAAAAACCCAAGTCACCGCGATGAATCCCAGATGACGGAGGTGGGGGACATGGAAAGAAAGTTAGATGTTATTTGTTAGAAGTTATTCGTTGGATAGGAAGAGGAGAGGCGGGCAGGATGCCCGCTGCACGGTCTGGGGCAGGATGCCCGAGCCACTTTCCGGGAGTTCATGTCATCCACATCTAGCGGAAATCCCGTTGGCCTTTTTTAACGAATTCATCAAAGCGGTCGAGGATGAAGTCGAGGCGTGGGGGGATTTCCTGGGAGTCGCGGTTGGCGATGAGCCATTTGAAGGCGGCCTCGATGGCGGCGGGGTTGTGGTGGTAGAGGATGTCAAGCGCCTTGACGGTGAGGGTGGCCTGCCACCCGGCGGAGACGGGTTTCCCAAGTGATCCGCATTTCACTCAAGGCAGCGGCGTGCCGTCGGGAATTTCGAAGGATTTGAAGCGCGAGGCATTGCCCTTTTCGAGGACGACTTGGGATTTCGGCAGGCCCAGTGATTGGGCGAGGAAGTCGCGCAGTTCCCGGTTGGCCTTGCCCTCGGTTGGCGGTGCGGCGACGCGCACGCGGAGAATGCGTCCGGCCTGCGGGTCATCCTCCCAGCCAATGATTTCGCTGCGGCGGGCATTGGGGGTGGCACGGACACGCAGATTCATCCGCCAGAAGCATCGAGTGCCGCCTCCGCAGTGACAAGCCGGTATTAATCACGCGGCAAAAAATAGCTGCAAAAAATAGCGTGCAATTGCCGCGGGTAAATGAGAGAACGTGTTGGTAGCAACCGTTTTATCAAATCATGCCACGCGTTACTGTCACCGTTCCCGATAAAACCGCCCAACCCTATCGTTTTCCGCTCGACCGCGAATGTGTCACCCTCGGCAGGGGGATCGAAAACGACATTGTGATCGACTGCGGGTCGGTCTCGGTGAAGCACGCGGAAATGTTGCGGGTGCATGGAGGATATGTGCTGCGTGATCTTGGCTCGACAAACGGCATCAAGCTGGACGACGAACGCAGGGCGGAAATTGCCCTGCACAGTGGCCTTTCGGTGAAGCTGGGCGATGTGCCCTTTGATTTTCAACTCATGGATGAAGAGCTGGAAGTGCTGGCCCGGGAGAAAAGGAAAGCTGAAGAACCGGTCGTGCGCGAGCCCGAGATGTCGCCGCCGAAGCTGCCACCCTTGAAAGCAAAGCAGCCACACGCGGTGCGGCTGCCGAAGATTCAGAGTGGCAGCGATGCCGGAGCCGTCCTGTTGTTGATTCTGCTCGCGTTGGCGGCGTTTTTCAGCGGCATGACGGTCCGCTTCTATAAGGAAACTGGCGGCTCGTTGATCAGTGCGATGATGGGCCACCACCCACCCACAGTGAACCCTCCCGTCAAGACGCTGCCTGCCGTGCCGGTGATTCCTGCCGTGCCGGTGACACCCTCCGTGCCGGATACGTCTGGTACTACTCCCGCTCCGGTTACTCCCGATCCATGAATTCCGGCAAGACCCGCGTTGGTCTGTTATCAAGGCGGGCCATACGGGGTTAATTTCGCCTCACGGGAGAAGGTCCGGTCCATGCGGTCGAGGTAATCGGATAGATCGTCTTGACGGCGGTGTGGTTTGGCTTTGAGGCGTTCCTTGAGTTGGAGGTAATCGTCGAAGGCGCCGCTGGTTTCGCGGGCGCGGGTGATTTCGAACCAATCGAGATAGTCACGGGCGCGGGTGGCCCGGGCGATCATGGTCGCTCGCGTTTCCTCGAGGGCGGCAAGCCGCTTGGCAACGTCCTTGGTATTGTTTTTGGCGATGGCAACGAGCACGCCCTGGTATTCCGTTAGCAGCGGCCGGTAGGAGGGAAAACACCGGTAGCTGAGGCGGACGAGAGCATCCTGGGCAAGATACACAGCGGCAAAGCGCTCAGGCTCCTTGAGAGCGGCAAGCTCCGGCCATGCGGCGAGATTTTTTTGTTGGACGATGCCTTCCGGGGTAGTGAAATCCAGGTGCAATGCCTCGGTGAGCGTGGCTTCGGTCTGTTGGATGGTGTGAATATCCGTAAGCAGATTGAGGCCGCCTTTGCTGGCGAATTGCAGGGCCCACCATTTTGCGAGGCTGGTTTCCGAAAGGTTGAGGGAGGGGAAATGTTTGCGCAGCAATCCGGGCATTTCGCCTTCGTAGGCGGCCACTTCGGTGAGGAAGGCGCGGTATCCTTCCTTGCCCTGCGGTTGCTCTAACAATGCCATCACCAGCGCGCCGGAAGAGACCCGGAAGGCGGCACGCATCGCCGCATCCATGTCTTCAAATGCTTGCTCGGTGACCGCGAAGAGTTCGCCGATCTTGAACAGCCCGCCTCGTTTGAAAAGCGCCGCATACAGTTGGCGATCACTCTGGTTGAGGTGCCATGCGGTGGCTTCGCGCAAACCTTCGGAGAGCCAGGGCGGCACGACGAGCACCCGTTCCGCAGCACCGGCGGGGGGCTTGCGCAAAGCCCGCTCGTAAAGCAGCGCGGAGGTGACCGCACGCTTGAAGCGCTCCTGCTCGATGCCACGGCTGAGGTGTACATCGAGTAACAACTCGTTGACACCCTCGACGACCAACAACTGCATGTTCACGGTACGGGCGGGCAGAGGGTCCCCCGGTTTTCCATGCAGGCGGATGGTGACTGGCACCTTCCATGCATCCGTTTCGCCAGTGAGGCGCAGCAGTTCGTCCTTCGTTTCATCCGCCAGCAAGGCCACCGATCCGCGCACCAGACTATCTCCGCCACTCACCCGGAATTGTTTGGAGCGGCTCACCACCGGTGCGGCAGGGGCTGCGGGTGGCACCGCGAACTCGCCCACCGGCAAGGCCCTCGGGATTTCCTCCGCGACGATGGCCGCGGTGCAACCCCATCCCAATGCCAGAAGGCGCATGATCATGTGAAATTCAAAAAGCGGGTGGCAGTCCGGCAGGATCGTTCAACGGTTCCAGGGGATTGAGGATGAGGCGGTGTTTTTCGATCTTGATGCGGGCCATCTCCTCGAATCCCAGATGGATTTCCTCATGGAACAATGATGCCAATTGCTTATAGGAAGGCAGCACCAATAGCAGAAATCCCTGCGGTACCACCAACTGTCCGAAGCGCCCGCCTCTGAGCGGTTGGGGCAGGTACGGGTGATAGGGCCCCCCGTGCATGTTCACTTCGGTCCGGAGACCTTTGGCCCTCTGCTTCTTCTGGACCTTGAAAAACATCGAAACGGTGAAGGGCTGCTTCATGATGTGACGCTCCATGATCACCTCCGCGTAACCCTCCTCCAAACGCACCCATACCCGGTCGAGTGAAACCAGTTGTGCTAACAGCCCGCTTTGTTTGGCAACAAGCGTGCGGGCGAGCCACTGGTTGATTTGGGTTTCCGTCAAGGTAACCGGATGCCCGCGGTTCAACGAGTTTTGGAGAACCACCTTCATTTCCGGCACCGGGGCGGTTGTTTTCGTCTGGTCGTAGCCGCCGATGTCCGTTAGATCCTGCGACCGGCTGATGCAAATCATGGCCACCCCGAGGCCGGCGGCACTCGCCAGCAGGATCAGGGAAAGCAGTCTGCGGAGGCATCCGCCAGCGGATCGGGTCTCTGAGGCAGCGGCCATGAACGGTCTGCTTAGCATGGAGCCGCGAACTTGCAAAGCCTCGCTTCACGCGGCCTCAATCCGCCGCTTTCGGCACAGGAGTTGCGGGCGTGCTGGGAGCGGCGGCCGGGGTCTCGCTTTTGGCGGAGCCATTTTCCGCCTTGGAGGCCGCTTGATACGAAGATGAGCGGTAATCGGTCTGATAGAACCCCGCGCCCTTGAACAGGATGCCACCGCCCGTGCCAAGCAGGCGTTTGACTTGGCCACTACAGTTCTCGTCCGGACAATGAATGAGTTTCTCGTCATTCATGCTTTGAAACACCTCGAAACGTTTCCCGCATTGGTGGCATTCGTAGTCGTAGTTCGGCATGGCTTGTGGCGCGCCTTGTATCACGTTTCCCCGCCCGTGCAACCCCGGTGTGCGGGCGGGGCGTCGGACAACAAAACCCACCCCGTCCGGCCGGCTTGGAATTTCGCGTGCCGTGGGCGGCTTCTTCTGCTTCAATCCCCGGCATGCAGCCACGTGTTAAAACCGTCGCCTCAATCACCATTGGGAAATTCTTCGAAAACCACGCCGAAGCTCTCAGCTTGGTGCTGCTCGGCGAACGGGTCGGCTTTGACCGCCCGATTTACGAACCCGCAATGAACCGCCCGGGGCTCACGCTCGCCGGATTTCACGCCCATTTCGCCTGGAAACGGGTGCAGGTGCTCGGTAACGCCGAACTCGCCTACCTGCGCAAACTCTCGCCCGCCTTGCGGGTCAAACGCTTCCAGAGGATGTGTGACCGCAAGATTCCATGCATTGTGGTGGCCCGCGGCGCGAAGCTGGAAGATTCCCTGCTGGCCGTGACCCAGGAACGTTCCATCCCGGTCTTCGGCACCTCACAGATCACAAAGCATTTCCTCAACACGGCGACCATCGGGCTCGAACACGACTTCGCGCCCAGCGTGACCCTGCATGGCTGCATGGTGGACATGCGCGGCGTCGGCGTGTTGATCATCGGCAAAAGCGGATCGGGAAAATCCGAAACGGCGATCGGCCTGCTCGAACGCGGTGCCGCGCTGGTGGCCGATGACATGGTGCGCGTCAAACATGTGGGGGGCGACCTCGTCGCCAGTGCGCCGGATTTGTCCCGTGGTTACATGGAGATCCGTGGCATCGGCATCGTCAACGTGGCGAACCTCTACGGCCTCGCCTCGATCCGACCGGACAAACGCCTGGATCTGGTGGTCATGCTCAAACCGCACGCCGATCTCAACGAGGTGGACCGTCTCGGAATGCAGCAAAAAACCTACGAGATTATGGGCCAGAATGTGCCCCTCGTGGAAATCCCGGTCGCGCCGGGCCGCGATACGGCACGCATGGTGACCATTGCCGCGCTCGGCCTGCAACTCCGCCTCTTGGGCTATAACATGGCGGACGAGTTCAACCAGCGCTTGCTCAAGCACATGGCGGCTGACACCTGATCCACCGCTTGCCACAGCCGGTTGAGTTCAAGCACGGGGAGTTCGGGCACAGAGTCCATCACCTTTGAATCAGGAAAATCCGGTTCTCCGTGTAGGTGATCACGGCGTCCAGTTCGCGCATGAAATCGGCACCGAACATGCCAACGTATCCTATGTCTTCATTGTCATCCCCGCGGGTGAGCTTCGTGGCGAGAACCTTGCGGTTGGTTAGAACCGCCTCGCCCATGGTCAACTTGGTGATTTTCGTCACGGCGGCGGGGGCGCTGCCGCCAATGCCCCACACTTGCTGATCCAGCGGGCCCACATCGCAGTCGTATTTCCTGGCGGCGGCCAGATTGAGCAGACTGGAGTCCGCGCCGGTATCGATCATGTAGGTGACGGTTTTTCCGTTGAGGGTGCCATCGACGAAGAGATGGTTGCCGCGGCGTTCGAATTGGAACGACTGATATTTGCGCAAGGTGAGCAGTTCGTTGACCGTGAGACTCTGGCAATGCTGCAGAAACACCGCTCCATCCTGACTCCACGCTTTCAGATAGATCTCATCGTCGGGTAGAAAGCGCTCAATGGACATCTGCAGGCTCTTGCCGCCGATCAATTGAAAGGTCGCGACCGTCGGGGTTTTGGAAACCACCTTGCCGCGCAGCGTCTGGCCATCCCTGGTCTTGAACAAGCGGAAATCAAGCGCTCCGCTGCCATTGGCCAAGCCCGCTTCATCCTGATCGGAGCGATCGGGGCGCAGGAAAATCCGGCGATCCGGATAGGAAATCACCGCATCGAGCTTGCTCATGAAGTCCGCACCGAGAATCGCATCTCCACGCGACTTCATGCCTGGCGGTCTGTCCTTGAGCAGGTCGGTCGCGAGGATGCGCCGGTCCTTGAAGACCGCCTCGCCCATCTGCATGGTCGGCACCGGCGTCCACCCGGCGGCCGCTTCGCCTGAAACCCCGAAGATTTTCTCGGTCATCGGTCCCACTTCCATGCCCGCCGCCGTGGCGAAAGGCGCATGCAGCAGGCTGGTGCCCGCACCCGTATCTACCAGCAAACGGGCCGCCTTGCCGTTGATTTTCCCGTCAATAAAGATCGAGTTGTCTTCAAGCCGGTAGGCAAACGATTCGTAACCCCGGAGTTCAAGACACTGCCGGATGCTGAGCCCGCGGCATTTCTGCAGAAACACCGCCTTCTCCTTGGACCATGCCTTGACATATGCGCGGTCAGCCTCGCCCAGATTGGCAAGCGGCACGTTGGCGCGCTTGCCGTCACGCGTCAACAGGATCGCTTCCGTATCCGTCTTGTCAATCAGCACGGCCTTGATCACGACGCCGTTAGAACCTGTGAAATCCCGGTATTCCTGCCCGGGTGTCACTTGGGCGGTGACACCGGTGATGAGCATGACGCCGAAGCATAAACCACGCAGGCAGATTCGTTTCATGGCGGCCATTACTTGAAATCCCCTTCCTTGATGAAATCCGCCCAATCCTTCTCCAGCGCATCGACCGTATCAAAACCGAAGATTTTCGCGATTTCCTCGGGTGCCGGAATCTGTTTGGACGTTTCAATCCGGCGAACCATGCTGGCGAACGCGGAGAGGCGTTTCAAATCGCTCTGCATATAATAGGCAAACGAGTAGATCAACACCAGACGCTCGGGATTGAGATCCTCGGGTTTCCACCGGAACATGGGTGCGAGCTTCACCCCCACTTTGTCCGAACGCACGAGCGGGCGCAGGGTTTTCGCCCATGAGGTGCCATCCTCGAATCCCCGCTTCGAGCTGATCTCATCCTTCATGCTGCCCGCGACGGTCAGCAGGTTGGTCTCGGTCTTGCCAGCCAAGCGGATTTCCTTGAAGTACGCATGACCCGTGGTGATCGCAAAGTAACCTTCCGCTCCGAAGGACGTCACCCCCCCCAATTGCTTGCCCAGCAACATGCCCGCAATGCCATGGATGGGGAAAGGCGCGAGATCCTTGTGATAGGGGGCCGCATCCTTGATGTTGAAGACCAGCGCCCGCCCATTGAGATTGTATTGGGTCATCATTTTCTCGGGAAGGGCGATAGTGGTGGAACCGGTCTTCTCCCATGTGTTGGTGACAGCCATGGAGTTACCCTGATCCATCGCGAGCTTCAGGAAATCCGCATACCACTTGCCCAGACCGGAATACACATGCCGGTCCTCCACTAACAGAATCAACTGGCGCTTGTCCCCCCAGTCCTGCCGGAAATTCATGTGCTCGAAGGCCATGCCATGCCACAGCCGCTCGGCCGTCTCGGCAACCGCGTGCGGTCGGATCTTCCCCGCCTTGCCTATCAGAAAATGCGGGGTTTCCAGCAATTCAAACCCTTCGGTCGGTCCTTCCGGAAACGTCAGCTTGCCATCCAAACGTTTGAACGTCGATGCCTCGAGCCTCACGTCCTTTTCCACCAACCCGTGCTTGCCACTCGTGATGATCGCCGCATCCGCCCCGCCCGCATCCACGAGATGCTGCCGGTCGGCCAGACTCAGATCCACAATCTTGAGTTTGATTTCCTTCGTGTCCTTGCCAATCAGGGTGACCGAATCCCCCCCGACGCTGCCGAGTTGGGCTTCCATGGTCCCGCCTTTGCGTGACATCCAGGTCCTCATTTCAGCCGCACACACAACACACGGTGCCAACATGCCAACTGCAACCAGACAGAAAACGAATCGTTTCATAGCTTGGCCGGGACACTAGCGCAGCAAACCAGAATGAGCGATCAAATTTTTTTCCCCGCAGGAGATCGCAGACCGCACAGTACGCGGAGTATGCGTGGACAAGCCCATCGGATGATGGTAGTTTTCCGGCGTGAAATTCGAAGACTGGCCGGAAGAATGGCAGGAATGGGCGATGCTCACTCCTATGGAGCGCTTCTGTGAAAGTGAAAAGATTTTCGCCCAATACCTAGCCCTAGGAGGAACCCTTGATCCAGACCCCGATCCGACAAGTCCTTTTGACGATGCAAGCGAGTGGAACCCGCACGCTGCTCATGGGCGGGCAGGCCTGCGTGTTCTACGGCGCGGCGCAAGTTAGCAAGGACGTGGATTTCCTGATTCTGGCCGACGCCGCCAATTTCAAGAAACTCGACGCTGCGCTTGCCGTTCTAGCGGCTAGCAGAATCGCCGTGCCCGCCTTTGATCCCGCCGTTCTGGAGCGCGGCCATGCGGTGCATTTCCGCTGTTTCGCTTCCGGTGTTGAAGGTCTGCGGATCGATGTGATGAGCCGCCTGCGGGATTTATCCCCCTTTGATCACCTGTGGAAGCGCCGCACGATCATCGGGGATGCCGAGGGGCATGAGTTCCATCTGCTCAGCGTGCCCGATCTCGTGACAGCGAAAAAAACCCAGCGGGCCAAGGATTGGCCCGTCATTGAGGCTTTGGTTTCCATTCATTTCCGCGAGAACTTTCGGAATCCGCAGCCGGAATGGATAGAATTCTGGCTGGGAGAGGCGCGTTCGCCGGAGCTTCTTGTCGAACTCGTCTCCCGCTTCCCCATGGAAACCGCGCGGCTCCATGCCAGCCGACCGTTGCTCGCCCTGGCAAGAGTCGGGGATTTACCGGCGTTGCGCACTGCCCTTGACGCCGAAGTTCGCGCCGAACAGGACAAGGACCGACTCTACTGGGATCCCCTCAAACGCGAATTGGAAACCTTCCGCCGCGCACAACGCGACAACGAGGATCACAACACCTGAAACCCCGGGCGGCGGCGAAATCAAGAGGGAAACGGACGGCCCGCCCGTTGAAAAAAATGATCACCACAATCCCATCATGAGGATCGCACTATGTGACAATTTTGTCACAAAACACCGATTGTCTCTGTGACCACTCTGTCACAGAGTGCCGCTTCCGCAAAGAACCTTCATTAACAACCCATTCACACACGCCACCCCACTCAACCATGCTGACGATTCAGTCCCTACACCGTGCCCTGCTGGCCTCATGCCTGCTAGGTTGCCTCCCGGCCCGCGCCGGATCCGCAATATCGACCCCCGCCACCCCCGGCATCCCGGAAACCCCCGCCAGCACCGCCACCGGCCTGCTGTTAGGAAAATTCACCGGTGAGTCCGCCTATGACAGAATCTGGTCGGCCTTCACGCTCTACAAGGACGAGAATAACCCGGTGCTCCAGGAATTCTCGCTGCAAGGGCGTTTGCAACTGCAATACGCCGATGGCAATTCGGACGACGGCCACTTCGACATCGATGACTTCAAGAACGGCAGCGCCTCCAATGCCCAGTCCGTCTGGGGCGACCATCTCGAAGCCCGCCGCGCCTATTTGGGTTTTAAATCCAAGTGGTACCAAAACTGGAAACTCGAGGGCCAAATCGACGTGGATACCACCGATGGGATGGGCAATTTTTACCGGAATATCTATGACCTGTATCTCGTCTATGCGCCCAGCGACGCCCTCAATGTGACCGTTGGAAAAGTCGAGGTGAAGTTCGGTCGCGAACAGGAAATTTCCTCCAAGGAAATCCTGACCATCGAGCGCAGCCTGGTTTCCAACCTGCTTTACCCGGGTGAACTCACCGGAATCAAGGCCAACGGCAAGGGTATCGCCGAACATTGGCTCTATGACCTCGGGGTTTACAGCAATGACAGGGCACGCGAGTTTGCCAACCTCAGCCAGGGTGCCATCATCCTCGGAAAAATCGGCTACGACTACTCGGCCCAAACGGGGCTGGATACGGCAGTCGCCTCGTTGCAATACCTGCATAACACCGCGCCTGGCTACAAAGAACAAAACGATGACAACTTCTACGCCAGTGGTTCCCCATCCTTCTCCGACTCCATCGCCCTAACCAACGACATCACCCACGGCCGATTCGGCCTCACCACCGATATCCTCTATGGTTTCGGCTACAAGGGTAATGCCGAACAGGCCGGCACCACCACGGCCATCAACCAATCCGACGTCTTCGGCATCAGCATCATCCCGTCCTACTATATTGCCGACGGACTGCAACTCGTCGGCCGCGTGCAATGGGCAACCAGTGGCGACGTGAGAGCCAAAAATGGCACCACCCCCGCCACCAGCAATCTGGGCCTTCCCAATCGCTATGAAAAATGGGCACCCAACGTCATCCCTAACGGCGACAACTATACCTCGTTCTACCTCGGTCTGAACTACTACCTCTACGGCCACAAGCTCAAGATCATGAACGGCATCGAGTATTCCATAATGGACGGCGGCATTGCCAATGCCGGCAAAAAACAGACCGCCTCGTACGACGGCTATACCTTCTTCAGCGGCCTGCGTTTCTCGTTCTGAGCCTTTCCATCAATCCTCACAATTCAACCACATATCACAACATCCCATGAAAGCCATCATCACCCTGTCCGCCGCCACCGCCCTGATCACCCTGGCCGGAGCGCAAACCCTCAGCATCAAGGGCAGTGACACCCTCGGTGCCAAACTTGTCCCGCAGTTAGCCGAAGCCTTCAAGGCCGCCGGCAACAAGGGCGTGAAATTCGAAATCGCCGCGGAAGGTTCGTCCACCGCATTCCCGGCGCTGGCCAACGGCACCGCCCACATCGGCATGTCGTCGCGCAAGATCAAGGATGACGAGCGCACGTTCTGCCGCACCAAGGGCGTTTACATCAAGGAACACCCGGTCTGCCACGACATGATCTGCGTCATCGTCAATAAAAACTCCCCTCTAACAGCACTGACCAAGGCACAAGTCGCCAAAATCTTCACCGGCCAGATCAAGGACTGGTCGGAAATCGGCGGAACTCCGGGCCAGATCTCAATCTACACCCGCAACACCTCGTCGGGCACCTACAAGGATTGGCAGAAACTCGCCATGGGCGGCCGCGACTATCCGTCGAGTTCATTGAAAATGGCCGGCAACGAACAAATCGCCCAGGAAGTGGCCAAGAACAAAAACGGCATCGGTTATGTCGGGCTGGCCTACGCCAAGACCTCCGGTACCAAAACTCTCGTCATCGACGGCGTGCAACCGGTCGCCCAATACGCCAAAAAATACGCCTACGCCCGTCTCTGTTACCTCTACGCTCCGGACAAACCCAGCGCGGAGGCGGATGCCTTCATGAAGTTTGTCGAATCCCCCGCCGGACAAGACATCGTCAGCAAGGTCGGTTTCATCCCGGCCAAGGATCTCTAACAAACAATCCATGCCCCCCGAGGAAAGTCCATCACCCCAAAACCAGCATTGTTTCCAACGCCGGGGCTTCTCGTACGACCGGGCCATCAAGTATTTTTTCGCCTCCAATGCCGGACTGACCATTGTCATTCTGTTGCTCATCATCGTGTTCCTGCTCAAGGAAGGGCTCGGCTTCTTCCCGGGATACCGCCGGGAACTGGAAATCTATCGAATCGCCGGCCTTGAATTCGTGGATATCTCGCGGCGGAATCTAACCGCACATGAGCAGCTTTCCAGCGTCCTCAACCGCGCGTACTTTGCGGAAATCAACGGCCAATGTGCCCGCGAATTGAAACGCACGCGGGAAGCGTCCGCGGTGTTCAACTCGTTTTCCGATCAAACTTCCGCCACCCGCGACCTCATCGTCAACAACCAGAACTCCGGCCTGGATCCCAACTCGGAGATGCTCGCCGCTCTCCGTAAAAACCACGCCATCCAAAAGGAAAAGGCGCTCACCTCACTGCCCGCCACGCCGCATCTCACCGCCGCCGAGCGCGAGCAATTGCTGGCATCCATCCGCACCCGCGATGCCACCGCCACCGATGATCCGCCGCTCGTCACCACCCTCGCGCAACAATACGCCGCAGCCCAACAACAGTGCGCCAAACCCTTGGCGGAGTTACGCACGGTCATCGATTCGTTCGAGGCCGCGGGCGCGGACCTGTCCACTCTCGTTACGGAGATGACCGATGCAGTCACCTCTACCAAGGAGGCGCTGCAAAACGCCGATCTCCTGGAACAAAACCGCAAATCCCTGCTCGCCGCCGCTGCCAATGCCAAGGATCCAACGGAACGCCGGAAACTCCTGGCCGACGCCCATGCCTCCCTGGCGGAAAAACCCGATATCGAGGGTCCGATGCGGGCTCTCATGCGGCGCCAACCGGATTGCAGCGCCACTCACACCGCACTCCGCCATGCGTGCGCCGACATCCTCGCCCGGCTCCCCCCTTCCCTATCACAATCCGATGCGAACCGTCTCCTGCGGGCCGCCAACAAGGCAACGCCGTTATTGCTGGATTCCCTCGGCCAGGCACCGCAACAAATCACCCAATGGCGGCACGACAAACCCGTGCCCCTATCAGATGCGATCCGCTCTTTCCTCACCGGCAAGGACTGGGTCACCGGCGGCGCATGGCAGGATTTCTACGGCATCCTGCCACTGCTGATAGGTTCCCTCATGATCTCATTTGTCGCCCTCTGCCTCGCCATTCCCGCAGGCGTCGGCGCCGCCATATATATCAACCAATTCGCCTCGCCCACCGAACAATCCGTCGTCAAACCCGTCATCGAGTTCATCGCAGCCATTCCCTCGGTGGTGCTCGGCTTCATCGGCATCCTGATCTTCGGCACCGTCCTGCGCGATCTTTCCCAGCTTGATGCCCTCGCATGGGTCCCGGGTTTCCCGATCGAGGAACGCCTCAACATGTTCACCGCCGGATGCCTGCTCGCATTGATGAGCATCCCCACCATTTTCTCGCTCGCCGAGGACGCCTTGAACAACGTCCCGTCCGCCTACGCGGAGGCCTCGGACGCCCTCGGCGCATCCCGCATCCAAACCTCCTTCCGCGTGATCATCCCCGCCGCCTTCTCCGGTATCCTCGCGGCGGTGCTGCTGGGACTCGGCCGCGTCATCGGGGAAACCATGGTGGTGCTGTTAGTCGCGGGCAACCGCATCAAAATCCCGGACTTTTCCGCAGGCCTCGGCTCCTTCTTCCAACCCAGCCACACGCTCACCGGCATCATCGCCCAGGAACTCGGCGAGGTTCCCCTCGGCAGCGTCCACTACCGCGCCCTGTTTGTGGTCGGTATCCTCCTTTTCGGCATCGTGCTGGGCATCAATGTCACCGCCCACAAGTTCGTCAGCCGGACCCCGAACTAACATCCTTGCCCCATGCTCAATCCTCAATCATTGATCCGCAAGGGCCTCCCCAAGGGGCACTTCAAAGATCGCTTGGTCAGGGTGCTCCTCGGTGCCACCACCTATTTCATTGTCCTCATTGCCGCGCTGCTTTTTGCCAAGATCATCAAAGACGGCGCGCCCGTCCTGTTCACATCGCAAGCCCCGTATGTGGACCTCGGATTCCTGCTAGACAAAAACCAGACCCTGCACGTGTTTGATGACGCGCAGGGCGTCCGCCACCAGCTTCCCGCCTCCGCATACAACGATTACCTCAAGCAACACGAGGGCGCGCCGATCTACAACCCGCAAACCTTCTCCTACTCCGGTGGCGGCATTGTGGGTCCCATCGTGGGCACCGCGCTGCTCACCATCGGCTCGATGATCCTCGCGCTGTTTTTCGGTGTCTGCGCTGCCATCTATCTATCGGAATACGCCAAACAAAACCCTTTCATCCATGCCGTGCGCCTGGCCATCCTCAATCTGGCGGGCATTCCGTCCATCGTCTTCGGCCTGTTCGGCTTTGCGGTCTTTGTGCTCGCCGTGCCGGTGATCACCAGCACGCCATCGGACCGCTCGCTGCTCACCCTGCCGCTGTTCATCGGCGATTATATGCTCAGTTTCCAAGGCTGGAACTCGTCATTGATGGCCGGATGCGCCACGCTGGCCTGCATGATCCTGCCGGTTATCATCACCGCTTCGGAAGAATCCCTGCGGGCCGTCCCACAGGGATTCCGCGATGCCTCGCTCGCCATGGGCGCCACCCGCTGGCAGACGATCCGCAAATGCGTGCTGCCCTTCTCGCTGCCGGGAATTCTAACATCATCATTGCTGGCCATCACCCGCGTCGCGGGGGAAACCGCACCCATCATGTTCACCGCAGCCGTGGCCGCCAAGGATGACTTGCCATGGGAATCCCTCGCCCATCCCTTCGACCTGCTCTCGTCCCAGGTGCAGGCGCTGCCCTATCACATCTACACCCTCGCCGCCCGCATCCCGGCTTCGGAATACACCCGCCGTGCCCAGTACGGCTCGGTGTTTGTCTTCCTCATCCTCGTCATGGCCCTCTCCCTGGGGTCGATGGTTCTCCGCGCCAAACTCCGTGCAAAACTCAAATGGTGACCGATCTATCAGACAATCCCGCTGCCCCCATGGCCACGGCCATTCACATCCGCGATCTGTGTTTCGCCTATCACACGAAACCCGCGCTCCACGATGTCACCCTGGACATCCCCACCCGCCAAATCACCGCTTTCATCGGTCCCTCAGGCTGCGGCAAATCCACCCTCTTGCGCTGCTTCAACCGCATCAACGACCGCATCCCTGGTGCCCATCTCACCGCCGGCTCGATCCATATCCACGGCATCGAAATCAACCGCCCCGACATCGACCTCCAGGAACTCCGCCGCCGTGTCGGCATGGTCTTCCAAAAATACAACCCATTCAAAAAATCCATCTACGAAAACGTCGTTTTCAGCCCGCGCCTCGGCGGCATCCGCAAACGCGCCGCACTGGATGAACTCGCTGAAACCGCGCTGCGTTCCGCCGCCTTGTGGGATGAAGTCAAGGACCGCTTGCACACCAGTGCCCTCGCCTTGTCCGGCGGCCAGCAACAACGACTGTGCATCGCCCGCGCCATCGCCAACCAACCGGACATCCTCCTGATGGACGAACCGTGTGCCGCACTCGATCCCACCGCCACCCTCAAAATCGAGGAACTCCTCCACCAGTTGAAAAAACACTACACCATCGTCATCGTCACCCACAATATGGCACAAGCCACCCGCTGCGCGGATCTAACCGCATTCATGTATCTCGGCAAACTCATCGAATCCGGCCCCACCCTGCAAATCTTCACAACCCCCAACAACCCGCAAACCCTCGCCTATATCTCCGGCAGCTTCGGATAAGACGCAAGACTTGAAGACACAAGACACAAGACTTTAAGACGCAAGATAAGAAATACATAGTTCTCAATTTTTTATCAGCTTTTTCTAACCTCATATTCCTGGCCATGATTCTTCCGCCTCACATCTGTTCTTCATCTTCTCTTTTTCTTCTCTTGTGTCTTGAAGTCTTGCGTCTTGCGTCTTGCTTATAACTCCTCTTCCCCCATGCCTTCCCTATCACAGCCCCCCTCCATTGATGTGCATGACATGCACTTCAGTTATGGCGACGCATGTGCGCTCAAGTCCATCACCCTCGCCATTCCGGAAAACCGGGTGACCGCCATGATTGGACCCTCCGGTTGTGGTAAATCCACCTTGCTCCGCTGCTTCAATCGCATGAACGATGAAATCCCCGGAGCCCGCGTCACCCATGGCTCCATCCACATCGGCGGCATCGAGATCCATCACCCGTCGGTCGATGTCGTAAAACTCCGCCGCAATGTCGGCATGATCTTTCAAAAATCCAATCCATTCCCCCGCAGCATTCATGACAATGTCGCGTTCGGCCTGCAACTCCATGGCAGCCAAAACCGCGACCTCATCGCGGAATCCGTCGAATCCGCGCTGCGCTCCGCCGCCCTCTGGGATGAAGTCAAAGACCGCCTGCACGACTCCGCCCTCGGTCTTTCCGGCGGCCAACAACAACGCTTGTGCATCGCCCGAAGCCTCGCCGTCAAACCCCGCATCCTCCTCATGGACGAACCATGCAGCGCCCTCGACCCGATCGCCACCGCCAAAATCGAGGACCTCGTCCGGACTCTCAAGGAACAATACACCCTCATCATCGTTACCCACAACATGCAGCAAGCCTCCCGCATCTCCGACCACACCGCCTTCTTCTACCTCGGCGAACTCATCGAATTCTCCGATACCCTCAAACTCTTCAGCAACCCCTCCAACCCACTCACGGAAAACTACATCCGCGGCACTTTCAGCTGAAGAAGACACAAGACCAGAAGACGCAAGACACAAGATGAAGAAAGTTATCAGTTATCAGGAATGCGTCCCCACACACATGCTCTTTTACCTCTTCTCTTGTGTCTTGAAGTCTTGCGTCTTGAGTCTTTTCCTAATCACCTCCAACCTATAACTTTCACCCCACCCCACCATGCCCCACATCTTCCGCGATTACGACAACGCCATCCGCCATTTGCAGGAATACCTCCTGACCATGGCCGCAGTGACCCGCCAGAACCTCGAACAAGCGATGCAGGCCCTGCTGCGCTCCGATATCGATCTTGCCAATACCGTGATCGCCGCAGATACCGATGTGGACGAACTCGAGCGCAAAGTCGATCAAACTGGCATGGAAATCCTCGTCCGCTTCCATCCGGTCGCCACCGACCTGCGCCTGGTCATCGCCTCGATGAAAATCAGCACCAACCTTGAGCGGATCTCCGATCATGCCGTGGGAATCGCCAAACGCGCCCGCAAAATCCACCGTAGCCAGCCGTTGCAGGAAGTGCAATGGATCGAGCCACTCTATACCCACGCCTATGCATTGCTGCGCGATGCCATGGATTCCTATACCAACCACGATTCCGCCCTCGGCCAATCACTGCATGCCAAGGACAAGGAACTCGACCGCCTTCACAAACAACTCACCCGCACTCTCAGCGAACAACTCGAAAAACCTGACGGCGGCAGCGCCTCCTGGCTGCACTTGATCTTCATCGCCCGCTCGCTGGAACGGATCGGCGATCTGTCAGTTAATATCGGCGAGGAGGTCGTTTTTCTGGAAAGCTCCAGGGACATCCGCCACGAGCACCGCAAACCAACCCCACCCACCCAACCACCATCCCCATGAGCCGCATCGTCGTCATCGAAGACGAATTGGATATCGCCGACCTCATCGCCCTGCATCTGCAGCGCGCCGGCTTCACCCCGATCCTCGCCCACGATGGCATCTCCGGTCTGGCCCTCGCGAAAAAAGAAAACCCGGCCCTTGTTTTGTTGGATCTGATGCTGCCCGGCATCGATGGCGTGCGCGTCTTCAAGGAATTGCGCCGCGACCCGCGCACTTTGCACACCCCGATCATCATGCTCACCGCCCGCGCCCAGACCGAGGACCGCGTCGCCGGTCTCGAACTCGGTGCTGACGATTACATTACCAAACCCTTCTCCCCCAAAGAACTGGTGCTGCGCATCAAGTCCGTCTTGAAACGCACCGGAGCCCCCGCTCCGCGCGCAACCCTGTGCGCGGGCCCGTTCCGCTGCGATCCCACATGCCTCCAGTGTTATGCCGATAACCAGCCCCTCGATCTAACACCCACCGAATACAAACTCCTGCAATACCTTGCCGAACACGCCGACCACCTGTGCGACCGCACCCAACTCCTGCGTGCCGTCTGGGGTTACAGCGATGCCGCCATCAGCCGCACGCTCGACACCCACATCAAGCGCCTGCGCGCCAAACTCGGCCCTCATGCGGCCCGCCTTGAAACCGTCCGCGGCACCGGTTATCTGTTGCGCACCGCCTAACAAGAGGGGAACGGGCGGCTCGCCCGTTGAACCATCCAAACCACGGGCGGACCGCACGTGCCCCACTTGCAGCCATCAGCCGGCGCTTGCCATGATCGACTCCATCAACCGCCAGGCCATCACCCGCACCCGCCCAATCCTGTTCAATTAAGAAATTCAAACCGCCGATGGACGCAGATGAACACAGATCAAATCAAAAATCTCTCTTCATCTGCGTCTATCTGCGTTCATCTGCGGTTAAAACCCTCTTCTCTTCCTGCTTAATTGAACGGTATTGCCCGCACCCACCCGGCTTCCAGCCTGTCATTTCATTGGCGGACAGGCGGGACGCGCTGTCGGCCCTCACCGGCTGGCAGCCTGTTCTCCAAACTACTTCTAGCGGATGGATAGGCACTTGTCGAGATCTTCAATCAGCGGATGCGGCAGGCGGCAGCCAGGGGCACCGCGCGAATTCCGTCTGCCAGCGCATATTCCCGGTCGCCGGGATAGACCACCAGCAATTCAGTTAGCTTCAGATCATTCATGGCGATACGCATGGAGCGGGTCAGTCGCGGCGCGTCCTGATATTTGACTTCAATGCCTAACCGAAGGTTGGGAAAAAACAGGTCGAGTTCCGACCCGCTGTGGATCGCGTAGAAATAGGCGTCCGTGCCGGGATGGGCGCGCAGGATTTGCTCCAGCGCAAAACCTTCCCAGGAAGCTCCGAGTTTGGGGTGGGTCAGCAATCCTGGGTGGGCCTCAATGCCTTGCAGTGCATGGAAGACCCCGCTGTCGCGGAAATATGTTTTGGGAGTTTTGACGAGGCGTTTACCGACGTTGGTGTGCCAGGGCAGGAGGCGGCGGATCATGAAAGTCTGCTCCAACGCATCCAGGTAGTGGCGAGCGGTCGTGGCGGAAATGCCCATCGAGGCGGCAATCTCGTTGCCGTTCCAAAGCTGGCCGTGGTAATGGGCGAGCATGGTCCAAAACCGACCCATCGTTCGCGGCGACATCCCGAAACCAAGTCCGGCCAGATCGCGCTCAAGAAAAGTGCGGGTGAAATTCCGCCGCCAGGCGCAGCTATCCCGCTCCGATCCTGCTAGAAACGAGCGCGGAAAACCTCCCCTCAGCCACAAGCGGTGCAGGTCGGCGGCGGGCAACTCGCTAAGGTCAAAGCCGCTCATTTCGACGATTTCCACCCGACCGGCCAAGGATTCGGACGCTTGCCGGGTGAGCTCGGGTGAGGCACTTCCCAAAATCAGGAAGGTGGCTGGCTGTCCCTCCCGGTCCGCCAAAACCCGCAGCACCGGAAACAGTCCGGGCGCTCGCTGCGCCTCATCCACCACCACCAGGCCGGTCAATGGGGCCAAGGCGCTCATCGGGTTTTCTAACACCGCGGCGGTGGCCGGATCCTCCAAATCGAAATAACCCGCTGCCCCGCTGCCCATCAACTGCCGCGCCAAAGTCGTCTTCCCACACTGCCGTGGCCCAATCAACGCCACGATCGGCCCGCGCCCAAGCCCGGTCCGCACCCGCTCCAGATACCCATGACGTGCGATCACAGCCGAAATCCTACAGTCTGAATGGATGATTTCAAGTAAGTTCTCGGGTAAAACCGCGAAACCATCATCCGTATTCGCCCGGTCTCCAGTCCGGCGGCGTGAGGGGAGGACAGCCGTCCCGGCTGTCTCGGCCGACGGGCTTCCAGCCTGTCATTTCATTGGCAGACAGGCGGGACGCGCTGTCGGCCATCACGGGCTGGAAGCCTGTTTTCCAATCTGCGAGGCTCTAGCATTGAATCCGCCTTCACAAGCGGCTATCATATGCGTGCCGCCGCTTTTCAATGGGTTTCTCCACCATCATCCTTTCTTTTTCAATCCTCTGCCTGTTAGGATGGGCATTGCGGCAACGCGTCATCATCCGCCGCCTGCGCCACCCGGAGCAAAGCCAGCACGCACAGAACTTGCGCGAGCTCGCCGCCGCGCGCAGCGAACGTGACAGCCTGCTCAATGCCTTCCCCGACGCCTTCCTCATCGCCGATGCCCAGGGCATCATCCAACATTGCAACCAAGCCGCCCATGAGTTGTTAGGTCCGCCCCCGCCCACCGGACGGGCGATTGTGGAAACCCTGCGCGACGCCCGCCTCGCCGCACCCTATCTGAAATGCCGTGACACCGGAAACCCCGCCGCCTCGCGTGTCCACCTGCCGGCCGAAGCCGCCCCCGCCCGCACCCGGGACCCCGCCGCCGGCGAATCCGTCTGGCTCGTCGATGCGGCACCCATCGCCCGGGCCGACGGCCCACCCCACATCCGCATCCTTCTGCGCGATCTATCAGCCGAACACCAGCTTGAACAAATCCGCAAGGACTTCGTCGCCAACGCTTCGCACGAACTGCGTACCCCCATCACCCTGGTCGATGGCTATCTGGAAACCTTCCTCGAATCCCCGGATATGTTGGAAGACCGCGAGACCACACTGCGTTTCCTCGGCATCATGCGCAAGCACACCGGGCGCATCACCCGCATCATCGAGGACATGCTGCTCATCTCACGCATCGAATCCAGCGATGCCTCCAGCCTGCGCCTGGAAACCTTTTCCCTGGCGGAATGCGTGCAGGACATCATCGACCGCCTGGAGTCCCTCATCCGCACGCAAAACGCCACCGTACGCATGGATCTCCACGATCCCGCCATCGCCCTCCGCGGCGACCGCTTTTATTGGACTCAAATCCTTTTCAACCTGATAGAGAACGCGCTCAAGCAAAACCCCCACCCCGGCCTGCTCGTCACCATCCGCACGGCGCGCTCCGCCACCGCGCTGCTCCTCGAAATCACCGACAACGGCATTGGCATCCCCGCCGCCGACCTTCCCTATATCTTCAAACGCTTCTATCGGGTGGAAAAACACCACTCGCAAAACATCACCAAGGGCACCGGCCTGGGCCTGTCCATCGTCAAGCGCGCCATCGAAGCTCACGGCGGCACCATCACCTGCCACTCCGCCCCGGGCATCCAAACCACCTTCCGCATCACCCTGCCGTCTGTGTGACACACCAACCTTGATAGACTCCAAGGTGACCGTCTGCGAAGGCATCACCTGCCGGATTTCCCAAGGCCTTGCCCGATGAAACCTCAATCCCGGCAGCTTGAAACGCGCGATTCCCCCCCCACACGCGATTGGCGTGAACTCCCCGTTTACCAACCGAACACCACGGGCGGAACAATGATACGGACGTTGCCGCCTTGACGGTCCTCGCTTTCCTCAATCGCGGTGACGATGTTGTTTTCGAATTCCACGTTGGTCCGGCCTTTCTCCTCGCGGGTGACGTGGGAAAGTTGGCGGTAGGCTTCGCGGGTAACCGGGTCGATCCGGGTGACGTAGTGTTTGACTTCCTCGTACTCGATGAATTCCCAGCGCCCGGATTCTCCTTTGTTAGTCTTGCGGATGCTGGTTTTGGTGGGTCTGCCGAAAGATTGCGCAACCTCATCGAGAGTCATACCCACCGCGATTTTCCTGGCCTCGATCATCGCCTGCACCTGGATCTGGCGATCATAAAGCTGCTTGAGGTGCGCCACGAAGGCCGGATCAGTCGAGGTAAACGCCCAAGGCGCGACCCACCCGGCGATGCCATCGCGCGTCCCCTGGCCGCGCACCCGGTAAACCTTGTCGGTGATGGCCTCAAGCCGCACCGTTTGGTCGGCCTTGAGCGTGCCCAGCCGGACCTTGCCCCCGGTGTCGGAAAAAACCGGTGCCTCCTTGAGCACCTTGAGCTCGATCGGCTTCTTCAAGGTCTGCTCCAAATACACCACATTCGGGTCGGAATCCAACAGTGACTTGCGTTCGCCACGCTTCTCCGCGCAGACCGGCAAGACCAGACAGGCAACGACAAGCGGTATTCCAATGTTCATACGCGGCAACGTAGCAGGTTCTCCGGAAAATGAAACCCATATCCGTGCAAATGGATTGGTGTTTGACAAGGTTTTCGAGGATGCGTTTCGATGGGGCATGCCGGAACAATGCCAAAGCACAACAGGCAACCCAGCCAATGGGAACACGGATGGTGGCCAGCACATGCAGCCAACGGACGCAATCGCCGCACCCCGTTGTGGAGCCTTATCGAAAAAGCTCTTTGCGGTGGCCAAGGAATTCATCCCCGGCGGGGTGAATTCGCCGGTGCGGGCGTTCCGCAACGTCGGCGGAGAACCGTTTTTCGTGCGCCGCGCGGCCGGCTGCCGCATCGAGGACATCGATGGCAAAACCTACATCGACTACATCGGCTCATGGGGTCCTAACATCCTCGGCCACGCACCGGTGGCCATCACCAACATCATCCACGAAGTCGCAAAAAGCGGGATTTCCTTCGGCATTCCCAATCCCTTCGAGGTGGAAATGGCCCGCACCATCTGCGGCTGGGTGCCCTCGGTGGAAAAAGTGCGCATGTGCAATTCCGGCACCGAAGCGACGATGTCGGCCATCCGCCTGGCCCGCGGTTTCACGCGACGCGATCTGATCGTGAAATTCGACGGCTGTTATCACGGCCACAGTGATTCGCTGTTAGTGGCCGCCGGATCCGGCGCGCTCACCCATGGCGAGCCCGATTCCGCCGGCGTGCCGCGGGCCTTCGCGGAAAAAACCCTGGTCCTGCCCTACAACGATCCCGCCGCACTCGAACATCTCTTCGCCACCCGGGGCGAACAAATCGCCGCCATCATCGTCGAGTCCTACCCCGCCAACGCCGGCCTCGTTTTCCCGCAACCCGGCTACCTCGACCTGCTGGTCTCCATCACCCGGAACTACGGCGCCTTGCTCATCTTCGACGAAGTCATGACCGGCTTCCGCCTCGGCATGGCCGGCGTGCAGGGTATCGAAAATCTAACACCAGACCTGAGTTGCTTCGGCAAGGTGATCGGCGGCGGCCTGCCGGTAGGGGCCTTCGGCGGCCGCGCGGATGTGATGGATTTGTTAGCACCGCTGGGCCCGGTCTATCAGGCAGGCACGCTGTCCGGCAACCCGCTCGCCATGGCCGCCGGCCTCGCCCAGCTCAAGGAACTCGCGGGCACCGCGTATCTCCAGACCCGCCCCGCCGCCGGCGCGGACACCCCGCCCAACGGCTACACCCGCCTCGACCAACTCGGAGCTCACTTCGAGTCCGGCCTGCGCGCCTTGCTAACAGAAAAGGGCGTGCCCCACCGCCTCAACCGCGTCGGTTCGATGTTCTGCCTGTTTTTCGCCGACCGTGACATCATCAACGTCAGCGACGTGATGAAGCAGGATTTGGAGTTCTTCAAAAAATTCTTCTGGGGTTGTCTCGACAAGGGCATCTATCTGGCACCCTCGCCCTACGAAACCGGCTTCATCTCACTCGCCCACAGCGAGGCTGATCTCGATGACACTCTCACCGTGTTTGGCGAGGTCCTGACGAAAATCTAACGCCCCGGCGGTTGGTATTTCCCATGCTTTCACTTCATTTTCATGGCTCCAACATCATGACCACATCCGCCGCACGGGACTGCGGGGTGACCTTGAGCGACACCACCTTGCCGCCACGCAGTTCGCCTTCGACCGTGGTGTTAGATGGGGCATGGAGCTTGAACGAGACATTCCAGTCCTTCGGCCAGGCCGGGAACAGCAGCATTTTTTCGCCCTCGCACTGCAGCAGCATGGTTTGCGTCGTGCTGAGGATGTTGCCGCCGTGGCAATGGTCCGGGATCCAGTCGTAGTTCGGTCCCCAGAACGCCGGGAAGCGGCTGCCGGCGTGCTTGCTCGACGCATTCCGGACCAGCATGGCCCTGGCCGCATCGGTCAATCCCAGCATGGCCGCCTGGATGGACGACTGCTGCCAGCCGTGAGAAGCCTTTGCGATGCGGGCCGCAAAGGTGTTCCGTCCGATCTCGAGATCCGGTTTGCCTACGCCGTAAATCCGGAAGGGAAACACGGTATATAACTCGGGATTTTCACAGTTGCCGCGCCTCTGGAACTTCTCCGCTGGCAGGACGTATTTCCTGCCGTCCCGCTCGGTCATGGGGATCCCGGGGATTTCCTGCTGGAAGCGCGTCCAGCGCTGCCGCGCCGTCGCGTCTGTTAGTGCCGGCGGCAAGGCCACGAGGCGCCCGAGCACCACGCGCAGCGCGGCGATATCCGTGGTGGGATTGATGACGCCATCTTGATAGGTTTCGACCGCCTGGGCAGGACTGATGATCAGCTTGCCCGCCGCGTCGCGCTTGAAGCGGGTGTCGAAATGAAGAACCATGGCATCGGTCCAGGGCAGCAATTGTTCCTTGAGAAACCTCTGATCCTGCGTGTGTTCATAGTAGTCCAGCATCATCATCGACAGCTCCAGCCCGCTCGACCAGATCCAGCGGATATATGGATTGACCATGTCGGAGGGCTGTTTGCCGGAGCGGTTCCAGCCATAGTCGCCATTGCTCATCAACCCCCAGAAGCTCATGGTTTCTGTGACGTAGGCACCCTCGCAGTTGAACCAAATGCGGTTGCGCGCTTTGGCCAGTTCGAGGGTGTTGAAATACATGTTGAAGAGTGGCCGCATGAGGTCGTAGTCGCCTGCGGCAAGCATCGGCCAATAGGGCAGCCGCGTGTTCTGATACCAGTAGTCGCCGCCCCAGGTGCGCCAATCCGGATCGGATGTTGCGTTGTCGCCGTGGCGGTTCTCGACGGTGAAAATAGAGCCATTGAACTTGATGGCCATGTTGCCGCGGCCCGCGCAGGCGCTCATCCACCGTTGCAGCGTGTAGCCGCGCGTGACGGTCTCCGCATCGCCGCCGCCACTGATGCGGATCCAACTCCGGTTCCAGAAGTCGCGCCACCACTGCTGGTGTTCGGCGCGGCCTTTGGCTAGGTCAACGGCATCCGCAGTTTGGATCGTCTTGTCCAGTTGCTCGAGCCAGGCCTGCGGGGTCGGGCTCTGTTCGGTGAGCGGATAGATGGAAACACAGTGCGACTTCGCCGGTTTGCTGGATTTGAGCGTGTTGGCGTCGCTCTTGGCAAACCCCTTGCCACACATCGCCGCGCCGAAGGTGCGGTTAAGCAAGGGATCCTTGAGTTTCGTCATGACCGACTCGAGCACTTGGAGTTTCATGCCGATGGGCCACACCGAATACTCGTTGCGGTGATACCACACGACGCGCTCGCCGCCTGCCACCACGGTGTCGGGTGTTAGGTAGCACTCGATCTCCTTGGGGCGATTGCCCTGGTCCACTCCTTTCATGTGCCAGCAACTGTCCCATTCCATGCCTCCAAAGAGGCGCTTTTCGGTCCGCCAGATCTCCGCCTTGGCCGTGACGTCAAAGGGCTGCGGGCCGTCGCATTCCACACGGATGACCGGGCGGTTCGCATCGACCCACAGCAGGATTTTGAAAGGTTGATTTTGGGTTTTGGATTCTATTTCGATCATGCCGTCGCGTAGTTTCAACTCCTGCCGGAACGGCTGCCCTTTGACAAACGGCGAGGGTGAGAGCGTAAGGCGCACGCGGCCCACCTTGATGATCCGGCTGTTCTCGTCCCAGGCGTCGGTCTTGCCAATGAGCAAGAGCAGGTCGCCGTTCTCTTCCACCCACACGTTCATGCCGATGTCGCCGTTGCCGATCGGCATCGACCCGGACGAGTTCTTGCTCGGCGAATTCCAAACGACATTGCAGGCTTCTAACGGATCCATTGTTCCGCCCTCAATGGTGATATTCTCGACGGTTGGTTGGGGATTGCTCTTGGCCGCGTCCGCGCCAGCCCATTTTTTCCACATGGGCGGGTCGGCTAACATCCTGATGAAGACACCGCCCACGACCGGGCGCGCCTGGAATCCTTTTCGCTTCGCATCCGTGGTGACGAACCAGTCTGATAGCGGCACCCGCGTGGGGGTTTCATTGGCGTAACGCCAGATCGGTTCCAGCAGTGCTTGGAAATCCGCGTCATTGCGCGCCGGGGCGATGCTCCACAGCGCCCAGTCGATCAGGCAGGTGTCGGTGCGGTGATCGACGGGCAACCCGTATTTCTTTTGCACCTTGAGATACCACGCGATTTCGGCGTCGCCGATGGCTTCGGGGATCAGGTTGAGGCCTAACACCCGGTCCCAAATCAGATTGTGCTTCATACTCCAACTGCCGGCCTGGTCATAGGCGAGCCGCGTGTGGCGATCGTCCTTGGCCAGATCCTGCCACTTGGCGGCGTAATCGCGGGCGATGTCCATATACTTCTTCGCATCGTCCGGCTTGCCTGTTAGCTCGCACAATTGTGCGAAGCCGCCGATGCCGATGATGGCCTTGAGCGCGAGGTTGGCATTGCGCGGCAGGTGTCCGAACATGTCGGCGGAACACAACTGGTTTTGCGGATCGAGGCCTTCCTTCACCAGATAGTCGGCCCACTTCGTGAGCATCGGCCAATAGGACTTTGCCAGATCGGCGTTGCCTTGCTGGCGGGCTAGCGAAGCCATGATGATAAGCATGTTGCCGCTTTCCTCCACCGGCATGCGGTCGCCGTCCTTGCCGCCCATGCCATACACTTGGCCGGTGGCGTGCGGATAGGTGCCAAGGTCATGCGGCGCATATCCATAGGGCCAGAGCCCGGATGCCGCGTAATCCAACACCGGCACCAGCATGGCCTGGGTCAGCACCGGACTGAAAACGAGGAAAAACGGTGCCTGCGGGAACAACACATCCACCGTGGCGATGCATCCGTTAGAAAAGTTCTCCTTCGGGAACATCAACGGGCGGCCTTGGGCGTCGGCACAGATTTTGTTGCCGGCCAGAGTCTGCCGGTAGGCGAGCACGCAGAGCTGGGCGTATTTCTCACCGCCGACCTTGCGGAGGTCCGCTATCAAGCGTTCGTCAAACGCCGCGCAGCGCAGGCTGAGCGTCTCGTAATCCGCCGCAGCCTTTTTCAGCAGCGCCGCCGCATCGTCGCCGTTGCGCCGCCAGTAGGGACGCAGGTCCTGTTTGAAATAACGGATCGAGAACTCGTCGTCATAGGCGAACATCAGCCAGCGGGACACGGGCGTGGCAGCGACCTTGGCCGCATCCAACACCACGGCGGCCACCGGCGCGTCCTTGGCGGGCACCGGCATGGCCGTCTTGATCACCGGCAATGCTCCGCCCGCCGCAAAGGCATCCCTGGCCACGCCCGCCGGCAGGATGTGCGACGAGTTCTTTGCATCCTTCGGGGCGGCCAGATAGAAAGACCCCCAATCGATCCTGAGGTTATCACCCTTCTTGGCGAGCACCGGTTGCTCGTGAGAAGCCATGCCCAACACCTCGAGTCCGGCAATGGCGGGTTGCGTGCAATTGACTTGCTGCTTCGGCTCATTGACCGCGATTTCCGCCGCCGCATCCTGATAGAAAGCCACCTCGTGAGTTGCGCCGTCGGTGGCGCGGGCGACAAATTCCAGATAGGTCACCGGTCGCGACAATACATCGAGGTCGTCCGGCAGAGCGGGTGTCATGAATGTGAGCGTGAGCTGGATGCCCGCGCCGACGAAGGTGCAGATCGTGCGGGTCGGCAGCACTGCCACACCGGTCTGCGGCAAGGCCGCCACCGCGGCAGGTTCCGTTCCCATCAGACGATACGCCTTGCCATCGATGCGCACCATGCCGCAAAGCCGGTTCGGCTTGCCGGTCCAGTGGACGGCGTCGGCGTCGGTCAGCTTGTTCGCCGGCGACCAGATGCTGAAATACGGATCGTGGGTGACCAGCGGTACGGACGGCGGGCGGAGGTTCTCAGCAGCGTGCGTGACGAGCGTGCCGACGAGTAGCGATAACATCAGCGAGGTGGCGGAATAATAAGGGACCATGATCATGGCAATCAGGGGTGCTATGGTGATGGATGTGGAATGACAGCAGCTCTATGCTTGCTTACTCTCCGCCCTTGGCTCCGGGCGCTGCGCTCGCACCCATGCGTTTGAAGAGTCGGAACAGGTCGCTGTCCGAAGTCAGGATCACGGTGCTGTCCTTGTTGAGCGCTTTCTGATAGGTCTCGAGGGTTTTGGTGAATTGATAGAAATCCGCCGCAACGGGGCTGGAGTTATAGGCGGCGGCGTAGATGCCGGTGGCCTTGGCGTCCGCCTCGCCTTTGATCTCCTGTTCCTTGCGGTAGGCGCCGGATTCGATCGAGAGCAGGTCGCGTTCCTTGCGGCCGAGGATTTTCGCGGCTTCGCCGGCGCCTTCGGAGCGGAAGCGTTCGGCGATTTGCAGGCGTTCGGACGACATGCGGGCGTAGATTTTTTCGATGACGCCGGCTTTGTAGTTGATGCGTTTGAAGCGCACGTCGAGCAGTTCGATGCCCCAGATGCTGACTTTCGGTTGGGCGGCCTTGAGGATCTGGGCGTTGAGAACGCTGCGTCCGTATTGGATGGACGGGAGGGTGCCGAGATTGGTGTTTTCCACGACGAGCGTCTCGTCGCGTTCGGGAGTCCGGTCTTTTTCGCTGCGGATCACCTCGATCAGGTCGTGGGCGGCGATCACGTTGCGGGTTTCGCTGCCGATGATATCATCGAGGCGCGAAAGGGCACCGCGTTCGTCACGCAGTTTCTTAAAGTAAACCTGCGGGTTGGAGATGCGCCAGCGGGCGAAGTTGTCCACGGTGATGTAGAGTTTGTCGCGGGTTGGCATTTCGATGGCCGGGCCGTCCCATTCGAGGATGCGTTTCTCAATGCGGTTGACCTGTTGGATGAACGGTTTTTTAAAATGCAGGCCGGCCTCGTTTTTGGCGGGGTCGGCGTTGATGGTGCGCACCGGTTTGCCGAATTCGGTGATGAAGATCTGCTGGGTTTGGTCCACGGTGAAGGCGCTGCTGACAAACAGGACGAGGGCGACGCCTAACAGGATGAGAGTGATGAGTGGTTTCATGGTGATGGTGTGGTTAGAAATTTGGCGGCGCTCACTTGTTGAGGTTCATGAGGGGCAGGAACTGTTTGGCATCCTCGTCGAGGATGATTTTCTGGCCGAGCTTTGGCAGCACCTCGTTCATGGTTTCCAGATAGAGGCGTTGTTTGGTGATGGCGGGGGCCTTGTCGTATTGCGCGAGGAGTTGCTTGAAACGCGTCACATCGCCTTCGGCTTCGTTGACGCGTTGCACGGCAAACCCTTCGGCAGCCGATATTTTCTGGGCGGCCAGACCCTTGGCTTTCGGGATGACGCGGTTGTATTCGCCGTTGGCTTCGTTGATCATTTGTTCGCGTTCCTGTTGGGAACGGTTGACCTCGTCAAACGACCGCTGCACCGGGCCGGGCGGATGCACGTTCTTGAGCTGGATCTGTTCGACACTCAAGCCCATGTTGAGCTGCTGCAAAATGGCGATGAGGCGTTTGAGGGCTTCCACTTCGATCTCATTGCGGCCGATGGTGAGGACTTCGTCCACGGTGCGGTCGCCGATGACCTCGCACATCACGCTTTCAGTGAGGTCGCGCAAGGTGGTGCCGGGGTTGCGCAGTTGAAACAGATAGTCGCGGGGATCCGATATGGTATATTGCACGATCCACTCGACATTCGCGGCATTGAGATCGCCGGTGACCATGTCACGTTCCTTGTCCGGGGCCATGCCCGTTTGGTCAGGGTTGGTCGCACCCGGCGTGCTGAAGCCGAACTCCAGCTTGAGTTGCCGCTGCACGGGCACGGGGGTTGCCGTGTCGATGCCGAAGGGGAGTTTGAAATGCAGCCCCGAAGGCGCGGTGTAACAGAATTTGCCGAGGCGCTGGACGACCGCGACGGATTCGGCGGGCACGGTGTAGAACGACGAAAAGACGCCGATCAACAAGAAAATCGCCAGCGGCGCGATGACCAGCAGGCGCGGTGAAAAGTTCAGCTTCGGACGGACGAAGGTGAGGGTGTTGTCGATGGGTGGTGGATTCATGGAGTTGGTTGGTTGGTGCGGCCGCAGGGTTTCCATACGGCGTTGAATGAAACTTCGAGGGTTTCTCAAGCATTGTCACTTGGAAAATCCGGCACCCGAAATGGACCTCCCAAGGCTGCGGCAGGACATCCAACCAATCCCGCAGGAATGGCAACCCCTCCGCACGCGTCGTCCCCATGGCTCGCTACTCCATTTTACCAGCCCATTCATGGATTCCAGCCAATTTTAACAGCCAAATGAATTTTTGTGTAAATAAATAGATTTTTTTCTTGCGTTGGGTCAAAAATCGGTATTTATTGTGAAATTGTTGGATGGGATCAGGTCAACCTTGATGTCCGTCCGCCCGCCAAACTCGTCAAACTCCACGTGATAGAAAGCACATTGCCATGTCATTCCAAGCAAACCTGAGGGGCCTGCGCCCCCTGATTACTCGAGTCGCCCTCATCATGGGCGTCTGTATCGGTGGATTATTCTGGCTCCAGTCCTATGGCGCTCCAGATGCGGCATTCAATCTTGCCATTGATGATGCATCGCCGCCATCCGTGCAGCTCAGCTTCGACGCGACCGAGGATGCCTATTACTACCCGGAATATTTCGACGATACGTCGACACCGCCACGCTGGATTCCCATTCCGAACAACCAGCAATTCCACCATGCCGGTAAAAGCGTGGCGTTTATTCAAATTCCCGGTGAGCCGACGCCCTCGAGCCGGATTCTCCGGATGGTCAAGATAGACAAGGTGATCAAGCCCACGATTTTCCCGCAAGCCGTGACTGGTTGTCCAGTTGCTCAGACGACTTGTCCGGCCAAGGCCACGGCTTGCATGGCGGTCGTCGCCACCGTTTGCCCGGCCCCGGGCAAGGCGGCGGTCACCCAGTGTCCCATCCAGTTGACCAACTGCTTTACTGCCAAGACCCAGTGCCCCGCCGTCGCCACCAATTGCCCGGTCCAAGCGACCACTTGTACCGCCGCCACTGTGGCGGCGGCTACTTTCTGTGGCGGGGTGGTAACCCAGTGCCCGAAACAGGCCACTCAATGCGCTTCCGTCATTACCGTCTGTCCGGTGCAGCCGACCAACTGCCCGAAGAGTTCCACCCAGTGCCCGACTGTGGCTACCCAATGCCCCGCCAACGTAATGACCGTCTGTCCGGCCCTGCCAAGTATCTGCCCGACACCCACATCCTGCCCGCAGATCCCCACCAAGTGCCCGGCGGAAATCACCACCTGTGTCACGCAACTCACGGCATGCCCGACAGGGCCGACGTTCTGCCCCGGAATCCCCACGCAATGCCCCGACAAGCAAACCCAATGTCCGGCGCTCCCGACCTTGTGCCCGTCGGCTGTGAATCCGACGATCTGCCCGGCCAAAACCACCGCGTGCCCGGTGGTGCCCACCACCTGCCCGAATGCCGTGGTGCAAACCAAGTGTCCGCAACAACAAACCAAATGTCCGCAGATTATCACCGTGTGCCCGATCAATCTCGGAGCCGTGACCCAGTGCACACAAGCGGATGTCCTGACCCAGTGCTCGGGAGTACCGACCCACTGTTCGTCGGTGGTCACTCAATGCCCATTGCCCACGAATGAATGCCAACCCACCTTCGCCCCGCAGCACCCCACGCTCTGCCCGCCGATCCAAACGCAGTGTCCGATCACCGTGACGGTTTGCCCGCAGTTCCCGGCCCCCACGGAATGCCCGAAGGTCACGACCGTTTGTCCGCAAATCTCCACCCAGTGCCCGGTGAACACCACCACCACTTGCCCGCAAACCATGACTTGGTGCCCGGTGGCAGGTGCGCAATGCGGTGATACCTTCTTCCCACAGGTCCCGACCCAGTGCCCGGTGGATGCCATCACGCATTGCATCCAACACCCGACACAATGCCCGACGGCTGGCGTCACCACGCAGTGCCCGATCCAAACCACGGTGTGCCCGAGCAATGCCACCACCTTCACCAACTGCCCGTTGGTTCCCACCAATTGTCCGGTTAAATCCACGTCATGCCCACAGGTGATCACCCAATGCCCGCCGAATGAAACCCTGTGTCCGGTGGCCACCGTGTGCCCGGTGAATCAGACAAGCTGCCCGAAGGAACCCACCAAGTGCCCGGTGGAAGTCACGATTTGCACCGCAGCGGGCACCCTGACAACCTGTACCGGCCAGCAAACGATCTGTCCCGACCCGACGGGTGCCACCACTTGCCCGGAAGTGCCGACCGAATGCCCGAGCAAGCCCACCTTCTGTCCCGCGTCGCAAACCAAATGCCCGGCCTATGAGACCATCTGTCCCACCACGCCGGTCGTCACAATTTGCCCGGAAAAGGCCACGGCCTGCCCGAGTGTGCCGACCTTCTGCCCGGCGGCGCAGACCCAGTGCCCGGAAAATAGCACCACCTGCCCGGTCCTGGTTACCCATTGCACATCGCAAGTGACCCAGTGCCCGGTTGCTGCGGATACCAGTTGCCCGCAAACTACAACCTTCTGTCCGGTGGCAGGTACAAACTGCGGTCAGACCTTCTTGCCGCAAGTGCCAACCACTTGCCCGGCGAATCAACTAACTGCCTGCCCGGCTTCCACGACGAATTGCCCAAGCGTGCTCACCCAGTGCCCGAATGACCCGACGAAGTGCCCGGCCGAGGCCACCATTTGCGCGCCCGTCTGGGTCTCCACCCAGTGCCCGGTACAGCAAACCAACTGCCCAATCGTGACCACGGTCTGCCCGGCTGACGCGTCCACCCAAACCGTCTGCCCGGTCCAGCAAACGACCTGCCCCACCGGTGCAACGTTCTGCCCGGCCATCCCGACCGAATGCCCGAAGGCCTTCACCCAATGCCCGGCGGCTCCCACCCATTGCACAGCCACTCCCACCCAGTGCCCGCAACAATCCACAGTCTGTCCGCAGGTAGCCACCCAATGCCCGGTCGCCCAAACGAGTTGCCCGCAAGTGACCACCCAGTGCTTCAGCGATCCGACCGGTGGCACCACCATTTGCCCGACGATCAGCACCCAGTGTCCGGCCCAAACGACAGCCTGTCCGGTGGATCCGACGCATTGTCCGCTTACACCGACGGTTTGTGTGTCGGCCCCCGGGACCACCACCACCTGCCCGCAGCAGCAAACCAATTGCCCGATGGTTCAGACGGAATGCCCGTCCCTGGCCACCACCTGCCCGCAGAACCCCACCAAGTGCCCGGTGATCGCCACCATCTGCCCTGATCAGACAGTGCCAACCCAGTGCCCGGTCAAGGAAACCCAATGCCCGTCCAACGGAGCCACCTTCTGTCCGGCTGAACCTACCTTCTGCCCGGCCAGTGCCACCAAGTGCCCGGCCACTCCCACCCACTGCCCGCTGACACCCGCCCCCACCCTGTGCCCGCTCCAGCAGACGGTATGCCCGACCGGAACGGTGACCGCCTGCCCGGCAACCACCACCGAGTGCCCAACCACCCCGGTGGCAACCCAGTGTCCGGTGGCGGCAACCTCGTGCCCCACGGTCCCGACCAGTTGCCCGAGCCAGTCCACCCAGTGCCCGGTTATCCAAACCGAATGCCCGGTGAAACCAACCACCTGCCCGGCCTTGGTGACCACCTGCGTGAGCCTCGCCACCCATTGCCCGCCGGTGACCACCGAGTGTCCGCAAGTGACGACCCACTGCCCGGCCTCCGTGACCGATTGTGTCAATGTGCCAACCCAATGCACCCACATCGCCACTGAATGCTCAGCCGGAGCGACCACGTTCTGCCCGCAAGTGCCGACCCAATGCCCGACATCAGTGACGCAGTGCCCGGTGAAACAAACCGCCTGCCCGGCGACCACCACCCAGTGCCCGATCAACCCGACGACCTGCCCGGTCCAAGCCACGCAGTGCCCGCACGATGTGCCGACCCAATGCCCGGCCACCAGCACCACTTGCCCGGCATTCACCACCGAGTGCCCGGTTGACACCACCACTTGTCCGCTCGTTCCCACCCAGTGCTCGAGTGCGGCCACGACGTGTGCCACCCAACCGACGACTTGTCCGATCGCCACCCATCCGACGATGTGTCCGAGCGGCACGGCTGACACCACGATCTGCCCGATCCAGCAAACCCATTGCCCGACTCAGGCGACTTATTGCCCGTTGATCCCAGGCCAGTGTGAGCCTACGTTCTACCCGCAGAAGCCCACCGAATGCCCGGTGCTCACCACCCAGTGCCCGATCTCACCGGGTTGCGGCCCGACCATGACTCCCACCACCCCCACCGAGTGCATGCCGGCGCCGACCGTATGCCCGGTGTTCCCCACCGAGTGCGCGACCCCGACCACGCTGACCCAGTGCCCAATCAATACGACCCAATGCCCGATTCCAGGCACGACGTGCTTCCCGACCGTGCTCCCCACCACGCCAACCCAGTGCCCGCCGTCCGCAACCCAGTGCCCGTTGACTACCACATATTGCCCGATAACGGCAGCGTGCGGCCCGACCATGCTACCCAACACGCCCACCCAATGCCCGGTGGATCCCACGCGCTGCCCGCTTGATGCATCCGGGGTCTGCGTGCCTGTGCCCTAACTAACGACAACCAGGTAACTCCGTTGGCCGGCAATCCGCCAACCTAACAAAAAACCAGGTCAGCCGGTGGTGCGAACCACCGGCTGATTCGTTGTCGGGGGTCGGTGCAATGCGGATGGAGTCGTGGAACCGGCGCATCGGCATGAATCATGTTCAGAGTTCGATTGCCTCTGTTAGCCCGGGGTCAAGACCGCAACGCTGCTGGACACCCCGGGATCGGCGGTTCCACAGGAATGCGTGCCCGACCGGCATGCGAGTCTCGAGACTCACGCTCCGTGGCGAATGTTAGAAATGCGGAATCCCGGGGTATTCTCCGTCAATGCAAGGCTGAACTCAGGAATGCCGCGTTTATGGATCCTCGTTCAGCTTGCTGCGCCTGCGGCTGTAGGTGAAATAGATCACCAAACCGACGGCCATCCAGATCAACAGGCGCCACCAGGTGTCTTTGGGCAGGAAGGCCATCATGAGGAGGCAGCTCAGGGCCCCCAGGGCGGGCACCAGCGGCACCCACGGGCAGCGGAATTTGCGCGGCAGGTCGGGGTTGGTGTAGCGCAGGACGATCACCCCGATGCATACCAGCACGAAAGCTAACAGCGTGCCCACGCTGCACATTTCTCCGAACGCATTCCCCGGCAGGAACGCCACCGCCAATCCCACCACCACGGCAAACAGTGCGTTGGATTTCCACGGCGTATGGCGCGTCGGATGGATGTCGGAAAACAATTTGGGCAGCAGTCCGTCCTGGGACATGGTGATGAACACGCGGCTCTGACCCATCAGCAACACCATGATAACCGACGAAAAACCGCAAAGAATCGCAGGCACGATGAGTTGTTGCAACCAGTGGTATTGCGCGGGCAGGTTTTTCAGCGCGGTGGCCACCGGCGCGAGTTTGTCCACCACTCCGCGAAACTCGGTATAGTGGGCCAGGCCGGTGATGACCCACGAGAATAGGATATAGAGAATCGTGCAAATGAACAACGATCCCAGAATGCCGATGGGCAGGTCGCGTTGCGGGTTTTTCGCTTCCTGGGCGGCAGTCGATACGGCGTCGAAACCAATGTAGGCGAAGAAGATCAAGCCCGCGCCGGTCAGCACGCCCTGCCAGCCGAAATGATAGATCGTGTGGCCATTGGCAAGCACTTCGGACACCCGCGCCGGTATCATCGGCGAGTGGTTGGCCGGGTTCATATAAGGCCAGCCGATACACACCACCAGCAGCACGATGGCGACTTTCACCGTGACCATCACGGCGTTGAACCGGGCGCTTTCATGGGTGCCGCGGATCAGCAGCAACGACATCAGCACCACAATCAGCGCCGCGGGCAGATTCGCAATGCCCTGAATCTGCGCGCCGTTGGCCAGAACTTCGTGGTCAAACGGGGAGAGCGCCCACTGGACCGGATAGTCAATGCCAATTTGGTGGCAGAATTTCATGAAATAGGCCGACCAACTCACCGCCACGGTGCCCGCGCCGATCGCGTATTCCATGACCAGGTCCCAGCCGATGATCCAGGCCAGCAGTTCTCCCATGGTGGCATAGGAATAGGAATACGCGCTGCCCGCAACCGGCACCGTGGAGGCGAACTCCGCATAACACAATCCGGCGAACGCACAGGCCAGTCCGCTGATCACGTAGGAAAACACCACCGCCGGCCCGGCATTGTCAGCCGCCACCTTGCCGGTCAGGGAAAAGAGCCCCGCGCCGATCACCACCCCAATGCCTAGCAGGATCAGGTGCCAGGCATTGAGCGTGCGCTTCAACGAAGGAAGAACGACATCGCCTTCCCCGGTCTGCGCCTCGGTGATAATCGCCTCGATGGCTTTTTTGCGGAATAGACTCATGGGACAAAAGAGGGTGAAAGTGGAATGATTGAAAACAAATGCCGCGCCATCCTTGCCACGGATCATGCGTTTGTCGAGTTGATCCCTGCGCAATCCGTGCCAAACTGGCCGCGCGCATGGCCCGTCACTACACTCTGCATCGTCCGCTTCCCTCGTCCGCCTCCGGCATTGATTATGAGACCGCGCTCAACGCGGAGCAGTATCAGGCGGTGTCGTCGCCGCCCGGGCGCGCGCTGGTCATCGCCGGCGCCGGATCGGGCAAAACCCGCACGCTGACCTATCGCGTGGCGTGGTTGCTCGACCACGGAATCGATGCCCGTCAGGTGCTGCTGCTCACATTCACCAACAAGGCGGCCCGCGAAATGACCGAACGCGTCCGCAATCTCGTCCCGCATGACACCTCCGCCTTGTGGGCCGGGACATTCCACTCGATCGGCAGCCGCATTCTGCGCCGCCATGCGGAGGATCTCGGCTTCACCCGCTCGTATTCCATCCTCGATCGCGACGATCAGAAATCAATGCTCAACAAGGTGATCACCGCTTGTGATATTGATACCCAACAGCGGCGGTTTCCCAAGGCCGATGTGCTGGCATCCATCTTCAGCCTGATAGAAAACACCGCATCATCGTTGGAAAAGGTGATCGCCTCGCGCTACGAGAATTTCTACGATTGGACGGAAAAAATCGAGGAGGTTCGCTGCGCTTACATCGCCAGAAAACTGGCGACCAACTCGCTGGATTTCGACGACCTGCTGGTGATGACCGTGCGCTTGTTCGAGGAATTCCCCGACGTGCTGGATATCTATCAAAAACGCTTCCGCCACATCCTGGTGGACGAATATCAGGACACCAACTCCGTGCAGGGGCGCATGATCGATCTGCTGGCGGGGCCATCCAACAGCCTGATGGTGGTGGGCGACGACGCGCAATCGATTTACTCGTGGCGGGGCGCTGACATGGCACTCATCCTGGGGTTTCCGCGGCGTTATCCGGGGACCAAGGTGTTCACCATCGAGACGAATTACCGCAGCGCGCCCGAAATCCTCGATCTGTCCAACGCGGCGATCCGTGCCAACACCGGCCGCTTCGAGAAAGACCTGCGTTCGTCGCGCGATGCCCATGGCGTGAAACCCGCACTGGTGGCCTTGCCCGATCCTAACAGCCAGGCGGCGTTTGTCGCCCAGCGCATCCAGGAGTTGAACGACAATGGAGTCCCACTGGACGAAATGGCGGTGCTCTATCGGGCGCATTTCCAGAGCATGGAAATCCAAATGGAGCTGACCGTGCGCGGGATCCCCTTTGCTATCACCAGCGGGCTGAGGTTCTTCGAACAGGCGCATGTCAAGGATGTGTCCGCGTTCATGAGGTTCGTCGTCAACCGCCGTGACGAAGTGAGCTTCCTGCGCATGGTCGGCCTGCTGCCGGGATGCGGCCCTGCATCCGCCGCCAAACTCTGGAACGATTGGCTCAAATCCGATTGGTCCTCCCGCAACGAGTTGCCGGAAAAATGGTCGGATATCCTGCTGCCATTCAAAGTCCCCAAAAAATCCCTCAAGCATTGGGAGCAACTTTGTTATACCCTCGATGAACTAACACCCGACGGGCAATTCGCCCGGCCACCCGCGATGATCTCCAGCATCCTCGAGGGCGTCTATGACGATTACCTGGAGGCGAGCTTCGATAATGCCGAAAGCCGTCGCAGCGACATCGAACGACTGGCTGAATTCGGCGGAAACTTCGACGACATCCTCGCGTTCCTCGAACAACTCTCGCTGATGAGCAATACCGACGGCCAACCGACCGGCGAGCGCAACAACACGGATGATGCCAAGGTGACGCTTTCCTCCATCCACCAAGCTAAAGGCCTCGAATGGCAGGCGGTCTTCCTGATCTGGCTGGTGCATGGACAGTTCCCTAACGGCCGCGTGCTGGAGACCGAAAATGCCGGCCTGCTGGAAGAGGAACGCCGCTTGTTCTATGTGGCCCTCACCCGCGCCAAGGACGAGTTATACCTTACCTATCCAATGACCAACCCGAAATCCTATAGCGGCGATGTGATCTGCCGCCCATCAGCCTTCCTCGACGACTTCCCCCCCCAGTTGATAGAGGAGTGGGATGTCGGCGGCGACTTGGACGCTTGGAGCGAGGATGCTCCATTCTAACATAACAAGGTCAGCCATGCCCCATCCCCGGGATATCCTGACAACGCATGACACATGGTGGGTGCGGAAGTTTACCAAATAGAGGGGCGGTCTCCGAACCGCCCGGCCCATGAAGAGTGAATGCATCATCTTGACAGTGTCTGTCAGCATCTTTGCCGACGGTGCGGGTTGCCGGGTCGTTGGTCTTGCGGCAGCGAGGCGATGGGCTCTTTCCCAAGCGTGCCGTGCCGCTAGATGCGCAAGTCCGCCGTGCCGGCTTGCAACTGTTAGAAAGACACAATGGACAAAATCACGGGCTGCCCGGGTGATGGCACCCTTGAGCTTTGGCGTGCACCGGCAGGAAAGGCACGAGCTACTTGATGCCGTATTGTGTGGCAAAGGCCGCGGCATCAGCCGGATTTTTTTTCGTCAAGTTGCGGTGGATGGCATGGAGCGTGGCATCCCGCTCGGTTTCATCAGGCAGGGTCATCGCCCACTGGGCGGCGACTTTGGCATCATAATGGGAAACAGTCTCCGCGTAGGCGCGGACGGAGATGTTTTTGACAGTGCCGACGGGAATACTGTCAAGCCAATTGGCGGCCGCCTGATAATCGGTGCGGGTCCAGTTGCTGAATGCCTATCCAGATTCCCACAACAACCAATGCCACAACGGGCGGAAGCCAGCGGATGGATTTCACATAATGAAGTGATGCGGTTGTTAGCGGCTTTCAATCGGCGTCATGCGCGCCACCCCGAAAAGAGGTTTACTGGCAGTGTGGGTCCGGCAGTTACATGAATGTTCACGCCGGCAGTCTTGACCGCCGGACGGAGGGAGGCGAATGATCTATTTCGTTTTTGGCTTCGCCGCGTCCTTGGCTGCGGGTTTGGGCGCGTCCTTGGTTGCGGGTTTGGCCGGGTCTTTCTTGGCATCGTCCTTTTTGGCAGGTTTGCCGGATTTGATATTCTCGAGTGCTTTCACGGCTTCGGCACGTTGTTTGTCATCGAGTTTGCCGTTGATTTCCTTGACGAGTTTATCGGCCTCCTTGTCACCGCGTTCCACGGCGAGGGTGGCGAGCGCCCATGCTTTGACGGGGTCGGACTTGGTGCCGACGC
>CAISTY010000224.1 GCA_903888515.1 Akkermansiaceae bacterium
GCATGTGACCCGACACCTTTCTCGAACTTCTGACCGGCGATGGAGAGCGCTTCGCCCGTGATCGCCCGGTCGGGCTGCGCGGGCCAGCACTCCTGTTGGGCTTTGCTCAGGTCGAGTTGGGAGAGCCAGAGTGCTTTCTCAGCGGAGCTCTCGATGGAGGTGGCACCGGGCGACGCGTCCTGCGCTGCCGTGAGTGGGCACAGGCCGGCCAGCAGGGCAGTGATGAGGCAGGCTGCCCAGCGGCACATGGCGTCGTCTTTCATGGGGATTCTCCTTTGGTGCTTCATTCCTCTGTAGGTATATTATTATTATTGCTAGGAAATTGCTTTCCCGGTGAAGGCCGTTGGAAGAGCCGGTGGCCGGACCGGAGGGCGGGGAAAAGAAGTTGTTTCGTTTTCATATAGCCAATATCTTTGTTATTCATATTCGTTTTGCCTGCATTCACGTCGTAGATCGATCCGACTAGCAGAGCGTCATCTTTATTCATTCCGCCTACATTCGCGTCGTAGATCGGTCTGACTAGTCTGAGGGTCACCTGTCCTGCCCTTGTTTATTGTGCATCCGGCATTACCCACTCCGGCAATTCGCCATCGCCGGTCTTCTCGCCTTTAAGCAGCCAGCTTAGATTGAACCTCGCCACTTGTGCGCCTTCATTCCGGTGCTTCTTTCCCGCTTCCATCATCACATAGATCCAGCCCTCACTCGGAGACCCTGGCCGGCCGACATTCAGAGACGAGTAGGCGCTGGGGCCGTCGAACAACCGCCGCTTGATTGGCCAGGTCTTCGCGCCATCGAAGCTCGCCCAGACGCTGACATTCTTACGATCCGCGTTTTCACTGTCACAGTTGCTGTAGAGCAGGATATCGCGATCCTTGATCGGCAAGCGCACAAGCCCCGCCATGCAGCCAGAACCCGGATCGATCGCGCCGCGAGCGCCGTCGGGAAGAACCTTCGAGATCGCAAGATCCTGCCACGTGGCACCGCCGTCATCGCTCCAGGCATGCCAGCGCATCGACTGGTCGTAAGTGCTTCCGGGCGGATCCCAGTGCCGTCGCGAATCATAATAGATACGGCCGTCAGAAAGCTCGGCGACGCAACCCTCGCCGGTCCCCATCGCAGGGAAAGGCTCACTGGTCAGCCAGGTCTTGCCGCCATCGTCGCTGTAGAGGGCCGTGTTGAAGCTTACGGGATAATTCTCCTGGCGGTCACCGGTCGGTCCGAAGTAACGCGCCGGTCGCAAGAGTCGCCCCTTGTGCTTCCCGCATTGCAACTGGATGCCATGCTCGGCCATGTGCAGCGACGGCGCACGCCCTTGCGCATCGGGCTTGATGACAGGCAACTCCTTCTTCCAGGTCTTGCCATCATCGCTGCTGCGACACATCGCCTGTTCCGTTGGGGGGGTGGGCCAGATCATCTGTTCCACAAAGACGAGGATATCGCCGCTGGTCTCGTCCACGCTCGCCCCGCCAGCGTTCCAGCCGGGGTTGGCGACGGTGATCGGCTCGCCCCAGGTCTTGCCGGCATCTTCACTGCGGCGAACCTGAACTCCCTTGTCCCACCATTCCTTCTTCTTCCCGTCATAGGCGCCGTGTACCACGATAACCGTGCCCTTAGTGGTCACCAGTACATTGGGTAGCCGCCCGGCTTCGAAGATTGGCTGGATATCAAACTTTGCGTCACCGCGAAACGCGTCGATTGGCCCTTCGACCGGCTTTGCCGCAGCGATAAGAGACATCGCCAGAACGGCCGCGACGAAAGAAGGGCTGGCTAATGAAACGAGATGTGTCTTCATGGTTGTTTTTCTTCTGAGTTTCGTTCTTTCCATTGCTCCAGGTTTACGGAACCGATTGCTGGGAAATTGCTTTCCCGGTGAAGGCCGTTGGAAAAGCCGGTGGCCGGACCGGAAGGCGGGGAAATGGGGGTTGATCCTAAGGCAACTGGCGTAATGTCGGCGACTGAAACAGGCCATAACCGATCGTGTCATATTTCGCGCCCGGGGGCGGACCGTGCTCCGGCGCGCGTTCGAAGCTGAACGGTTCGGCAAAGCCGCGGAGCTGTCCGGCATGGTGCGGCCCGAGCGTATTTTTCAGGGTGCCGATCACAACCACCTCAACCGTGTTGACCCCCGGACGAATCTGCTCCGTCACATCGCAGCGCCACGGTCGGTGCGCGATGTAACCGGCCTTGGCACCGTTGACCAGCACCTTGGCCACGCTCCCGTACCATGCGGGCAATTCGACGCAGTACCGGCCTGCCGGCTGCGGCACATCGAACCGCTGGGTATAAGTCGCGCCCGCCGCGTAGAACGGGTGCCCCTGTTCGTTCCACGCGCCCAACGCCAGCGGTCCGTCCGGTCGCAGAACCCAGCCGGCCTCGGCCGTCTTGAGAGTGAAGTCGCCCAGGACGTAAGCCGGTTCCAGCTCGTGGTCGAGGGTGAAAGGAGCAGCCTTCAGAGTGACCGCGTTTTCGCCCACCCGGGACGCCCGGACAATGTCGATTCGGCCGAAGGCTCGATCGAGCCACCAGGCGTCTTTTTCCATGCTGACGGGCGCGCCGTTGCAGGTGATTGTGTACAGGTCGGGTTGCTCGATGACGATCCAGAGCCCGGACGGCATCCGCTCCTGGATCGTAAAACGATAGGTGGCCTCAAAGCCACTCGTGGGCGGAAAAGTTTTCTTGATCTGCTCGTCACGGAACTGGATGGCGTGCAGCCAAGGATTGCCGGGGAAACCGTGCTTGTTGAAAACGAACTTCGAGGCCCGGCGGCAGTGCAACCCTTGGTGGGTCTCGCCTCCGGCGGTCACGTCCAGATAATCCAACACCAGCACGTTGGGATCGAGGCGGCGGATTTCCAGTGGTCCGGCGGGTGGAACGGTCCTTGTTTCCGCCGTCTCCGTCGGCACCGGCTTGCGCGTCTCCTTCGAGAGGAATAGCAACAGGCTCCCGCAAGGGGGCAACTCGAAGCGGGCGGTCACGCCCCGGTCCGTCGTCGCAAACGGATAGGCCGCCACCTTGCCCGTGTCAGTACACCACCGCTCGACGCCGCGGGCCGAAGACTCGATCACCCCGGATGAGGGCGATTCGATGCTCGTGTTCACCAGGAGCAGCAAATCGCCGTCGTCGAGCCTGCGGCGGCGATGAAAAAGGATGCCGGCGTTGTCCGGGCTCGGATGGACGGCGAAGCCGTCTTTTGCCAAACCCAACAGCGTTCCCGACAGGGCGGCTGGCTCAATCCGTTTCCAGCCGGGATGCTGGGCCAGCTCGGAACCGCGGGACGATATCCGGCCGTCGATTCGCTCGAACGGCGTGCCACACGCAATCACCTTGCCGCCGCCGGCCAGATACGTCTCGAAAAGGGCCGCAGTCTTCGTGTTGAGGTTCTCGGTCATGGGCGGCAGGACAACCGTGCTATAGCGGCATGGGCCTACCACGAGTTCGCCCCCGGTCGCCGTGCCGTGCCCGGCCAGGATGTCTTCGCAGCCGAGGTCGAACTCCACCTGTTGCTTGGCCAAGGTAGTGACGAGCTTCTGAAACTGCTCTCCCAACGGCTTGAGTTGCTCTTCGCCCTGATACATCCAGGCGGTGGTCGTGGGCTCGATGACGAGTATGGGGTTGGCTTCGCGGCCGTGTGACATGGCGACCGACAGCCGCGTGAAGTGCCGCGCAAGCACGTGATAGGCTTCCCACCACGGTTCGTGGTAGGAGAGCGACATGGGGTAATCGCCCTTGCGGACGCCGCGGATGGTGACGAACGAGAGGCACTCGTTGAGCGTGTTCAGGCCCAGGGCGTATTGCCAGTCACCCTGCCGCTTGATGTCTTCCAGACGCATATCCCAGCCGCTGCCGCCGAAGGTTTCGCTCAATGTCCGCTTGCGGTCGAGTTGGTTGGCCACGCTACCCAGTTCCTTCACCGACCGCACGTTGCCGAACTGCGCATGGACGTCCTCCGCATAGTGGTTGAAAAGGATGTCGATGCCAGGCCGGTGCAGCCAGGCGTACATGGCCATGTTGTCGGGTACGCCGATACAATTGGGCCACTCGTGTTCCCAGTAGTGGCCGGTGAACTCCAGGTTGTGCTTCTGGCAGTATTCATAGTACGGCTTGGCCCAACGTTCGACGAAAAGTTCCAACAGTGTCTGATAGTAGTTGTGGCGCACCCGCTTCCACTGTCCTACGGGCCGCGTGAGGCTGGGAAGATTGTCGAACAAGCTGTAGTCCCAACGCTTCTGGAACACGGCCGGCAGGTCGTCGGTCCACGGCAGTCCGCCAGCCGGCCGGAGTTGCGGTTCGTCGGTGAACGAGCCCGGCACGCGCTTGCCGAACTGGTCGCCGATCTCGCGGTGGAAGGCGTCGAGCGTGATTTCCAGAAACTTCTGCGTCACGCCGGGGTAGAGCAGATCGACGTAGCACTTGCCGCCGTACCATGGCGAATTAGCGGCGCGGCGGACCGACGCGACAAGATAGCGTCCCTCGGGCAGCTTCTCGCCCTTGCGGGCCTGCGGCGTGACGTTCTCGCTCGTCGCTTCGCCGAGTCGATAGACGCCCAGCACGTCGTTGCCGATCTGGACGGGCTGCTTCACTTCGACGAAGCTCAGCCCGCGGCCGCGGCTTTCGGGCATGGCGTCGGGCACGAATCCGCCAGCAAATCCCGACGGATACGAGTTCTCGTCATAGATCCAGACGTTCATGTCAAGCCGCTCGGCCTCGTCCAGGGCGATCTTCCAGAGGCTGAACCACTCGCGCCCGAGATAGGGCGTCATCATTCCGGGCCGGGGATGTACCCAGACTTGCTTGACCTGCTGTGCCGCCAGATCACGAAGAGTTTTCCGGATCTGCTCCTCGGTGAGCCGGTCGTTCCAAGTCCACAATGGGCCTGTACTGTACTGGCGGGGCGGGTCGCGGAAAACCCTTTGGACGGCTGCCGAATCCTCCCCGGCGGCCTCGCCCGTCCATAAGGTCAGTACTCCCATGATGCCGAAAAGTAAGCCGATGAGGTGGAATCGTAACGTGTGCGGCAGGTAACTGTATGGCTCTTGGCAATTGCCAGGAAATTGCTTTTGGAGTGAAGGCCGTTGGAAGAGCCGGTGGCCGGATCGGTGGGCGGGGAAATGGGGATTGGTCAGTGTCTTCAACAGGTTTTCCTTTCTGGATATTCAAATGCACGCGGTCAGGTGCCGATACCATGAAATGATGCATTTTCTTTCAGCAGTTCCTCGACCGTGGAGACTGCGAGGGATGGAGGATGA
>CAISTY010000225.1 GCA_903888515.1 Akkermansiaceae bacterium
GCCAGTGACCGGACAGCCAAAGAAGGACCGCGAGTCTCCAGACTCGCCAGTGACCGGACAGCCAAAGAAGGACCGCGAGTCTCCAGACTCGCCAGTGACCGGACAGCCAAAGAAGGACCGCGAGTCTCCAGACTCGCCAGTGGCCGGACAGCCAAAGAAACGCCACATACCTCTGTCCCTTTGACTTTTCTTGCACTGGCGAGTCTGGAGACTCGCGGTCCGTGGGAAGAGATGCCACACTTGTGAATGCATGAGAATTTCCGGCACAAGGGTTGGCATTCGCGGGGGTATCTACCACATTTGGATGCTGCCGGGGAGATCCAGGCGCTGACGTTCCGATTGGCGGATGCCCTGCCCGCGAAAGTGGTGCTTGGCTGGAAAAGGGAATTGGAGCGCAGCGGTTTGGACGAGGGAAAATGCCAAACACAACTCCGCCGGATGGTCGCCCGATATGAGGATGCTGGCTATGGAAGTTGTTGGTTGCGGGAACCCGCTTGTGCGGAGATTGTGCAGACGGCGCTCCTGCACTTCGATGGTGACCGCTACCGCCTGTTGGAGTGGTGCGTGATGCCGAATCATGTGCATGTGTTGATCCACTGTTGTTTCGGAACCTCGTTGGGTGAAATTGTTAGATCATGGAAGACATTCACCGCGAGAAATATCAATGCAGAACATGCGGGGCACCATGGGCCGTTCTGGGCCTTGGATTACCATGATCGCTATATTCGCGATTTGGATCATCTGGCAAATGCGCGGGCCTACTTGAGGAATAATCCAGTGACGGCCGGGCTGTGTGCAACCCCGGAGGATTGGCCGTGGAGCAGCGCGGGAATGAAAAAGGACGGGAGGGTGGACGGGAGGGTGGAGCGCGAGTCTCCAGACTCGCCAGTGGAGGAATAGACATGGTGGAGTGGCGGACGCCGTTTAGCGAGTCTGGAGACTCGCGGTCCGTGGCGCTGGCGAGTCTGGAGACTCGCGGTCCGTGGCGCTGGCGAGTCTGGAGACTCGCGGTCCGTGGCGCTGGCGAGTCTGGAGACTCGCGGTCCGTGGCTCATCACGCGACCGTCCACGTTGAATCGCCGTGGAGCAATTCCTGCCAGGTGCCGGTGCCTCGTTTGGTTTTGGCTTGCTCGCCCTGGTTGTGGATCAGGGATTCGTAGGTCGGGCGTTGGATCTGGCGGATGACTCCCACCGGGGTGGGGAAATCCGGCAGTCCCAAGGTGGCTAACATTTGGGAATACAACGGGCTCGATTGCTCCGGTTGATGGATGAGGATTTCATTGGGAGCGGCGGTGGCGGCATCGATGATTTCCGGGGCGAGGCCCGTGATGCGGATTGCCTTTTCCTTGTTTTTGCCGAAGAGCAGGGGTTTGCCAGTCTCGAGGAAGAGCATCTGGCTGTCGCGGTTTTCCTTGCTGTAAACCGGATCCCACGTGGCGTCATTGAAGATCACGCAGTTTTGGAGGATTTCGACAAATGAAACCCCTTGGTGTTGGTGGGCGGCAGTGAAGATCTCCACCATGTGCTTGGGGTTGTTGTCCACGGTGCGGGCGATGAAGGTGGCTTCGGCTCCGAGCGCGAATAGCAGCGGGTGGATCGGATTATCGATCGATCCGGTGGGCGTGGTCTTGGTCCTGGTGCCGAGCGGCGAGGTGGGACTGTATTGACCTTTTGTCAGACCATAGATCCGGTTGTTGAAAAGCAGCACGGTGACGTTGACATTGCGCCGCAGCAGGTGGAGCATGTGGTTGCCGCCGATGCTCAGGCCGTCGCCGTCGCCGGTGACGATCCACACGGACAGATCGGGATTGGCGACCTTGATGCCGGTGGCCACGGTGGGCGCGCGGCCGTGGATACTATGAAACCCGTAGGTGTTCATGTAATACGGAAAGCGACTGGAGCAGCCAATGCCGCTGACGATGACGAAGTTCTCGCGCGGCACGCCGAGCTCCGGAAACGTGCGCTGGAGGGAATTGAGAATCGCGTAATCCCCGCAGCCCGGGCACCAGCGGACGTCGTTGGACGTGACGAGATCCTTGCGGCTGAATTCCGCATGCGGCGGGACGTTTTGCAGTTCTGTGGTCATGGAGATCAGTCGTTGAGGAGTTGCAGGATGCGGGTGCGGATTTCGCTGATTTTGAATGGGCGCCCCTTGATTTTCGGCAAACTAACGGCATCGATCAGGAAACGCGCCCGGATCAGCATGCAAAGTTGGCCGGAGTTGAGTTCCGGGATGAGCACCTTGTCGAAACCCTTGAGCAGTGCGCCGAGGTCGGGTGGCAAGGGGTTCAGGTAGCGCAGGTTGGTGCTGGTCACCGCGTGGCCTTCGGCCTGCAGCGCTTCGACCGCCGAGGTGATCGCGCCATGGGTGCCGCCCCAACCAAGAACAAGGACCTTGCCCGTGTGCTCGCCGATGACCCGGAGCGGCGGGATGCTGTTAGCGACACCCGCCACCTTGGCGGCCCGCAGGCGGGTCATTTCGCTATGGTTTTCCGGGTCGTAGCTGATCGTTCCATGGAGGTCTTTTTCGAGACCTCCGAGGCAATGTTCGAGTCCGATTTGACCCGGGATGGCCTGGATGCGCACCCCGGTTGCCGGATTGCGGGCGTAGGCGACGTAGGGTTTCGACGGGTCGGCAAAGGGCGCCGATATTTCCGGCAGGGAGGCCACATCCGGCAGCTTCCATGGCTCGGAACCATTCGCCAGATATCCGTCGCTGAGCAGAATCACCGGCGTCGAGTATTCCAGTGCGATGCGCACCGCTTCGAAGGCGGCGCGAAATCCATCGGACGGGGAATTCGCAGCGACCACTGGCACCGGGCTTTCGCCGTGGCGCCCGAAGAGTGCCTGCAACAAGTCGGATTGTTCGGTTTTGGTGGGCAAACCGGTGCTTGGGCCGCCACGCTGAACATTGACGACGACAAGCGGGAGTTCCGCAGAGACCGCGAGTCCGATGAACTCGCTCTTCAAACACATGCCCGGACCGCTGGTGGCAGTCACGCCGATTTGACCGGCAAAACTGGCACCGAGCGCCACCCCGATGGCGGCGATCTCATCCTCCGCCTGCACGGTTTTCACGCCGAAGTGCTGATAGGACGCCAGGGTTTCGAGAATCGCCGTGGCCGGCGTGATCGGATAACCCGAAAACAACAGCGCGCGTCCGGCTTTTTTCGCCCCCGCAATCAAACCGAGCGCGATGGCTTCGTTGCCGGAAATCTTGCGATAAGTGCCGGGCTCGATCTCCGCCCGTGCCACCATGTAGCGGTTGCGCGTGGTTTCCGTGGTTTCCCCGAGGAAATATCCGGCTTTCAGCACGCGGATGTTCGCCGCCGCGAGATCAGGCGCCTTGGCGGCCCACTTGGAGTTGATATAGTCAATGGTCGGCTCGAGCGGCCTACTATATACCCAGTAGGTGAACCCGAGGGCGAAAAAATTCTTGGCCCGTAGTTTCTCGCGATGGGGTAACGGGCTGTCCTTGAGGGCTTCGAGCGTGAGTCCGGTGATGTCGATGGCGATGACTTCGTATTTTTTCAGGACCGCCGGATCCTCGAGCGGATTGGTCATGAAATTAGCCATCTCCAGGTTTTCCCGGGTGAAGGCGGCGGCATTGACGATCAAGAGTCCGCCTTCGACCAGATCGTAGAGATGTACCGCCAGGGCGGCGGGGTTCATGACGACCAGCGCGTCGGGTTCATCGCCCGGAGTGAGCACGGTCAGGCTGCCGAAGTGGACCTGGAAGGCGGAGACGCCGGCGATGGTGCCGATCGGGGCGCGGATTTCGGATGGGTAATCCGGAAACGTGGCGATGGCGTTGGGAACAGTCACGCTGGTGTCGGTGAAGCGTTCGCCAACAATTTGCATTCCGTCGCCGGAATCGCCGGCAAAACGGACGACCACGGATTTCATCTCGCGGAAGCCGCGGGTGGTGGGTGTCATGGAATTCGATAGGATTTGGGGTGGCAGAGCTTACGAGCAGGTCTCCGGGGCGTCAAGATCCGCGCTGAGGTTTGTGAGGTTTTTCCAGCAACAAGCCATTATCCGGTTTTGTCCGCAGGGATGGTCACGCGTTGTCAGGCGATTTTTCACCTGTCAGAATCCGGATGATGCTTGGCGAACGCCGGTTCCATGATCATGCTCGGGCATTCCACCAAGGTATGAAAATCCTCAGTTACCACGATACCGGTTACCCGGCCTTTGTCCGCCGCCTCCAGCGCCGCGCCCTGCCCGCCACAGCGGTCCGCGATTTGGTGGCCGAAATCATCACCCATGTTGCCGCCAAGGGGGATGAGGCGTTGGTCACCTTTACCAAGCGCTTCGATGGCGCGCTGCTTACCCCGAAGACTCTTTTTGTCACCGGGGCGGAGTTTGCCGCCGCACGCAAAGCCGTCACTCCAGCTACCCGCCTCGCGGTTGCCAGCAGCCTGAAAAACATTCATGATTTCGCACAACACGGACTGCGCAGGAATTGGTCCACCCGGAATGCGGAAGGGGCCACGGTGGGCGAACGTTTCACCCCCTTTGACAGGGTGGGCGTCTATGTGCCCGGCGGCAAGGCACCGCTGGTTTCCACCGCGCTGATGACCGCCGGATTCGCCCAAGCTGCGGGAGTTCCGGAAATCATCGCCGCAACCCCATGCGGGACCGATGGAGCGGTGAATCCGGCGTTGCTTTACGCCCTGTTAGCCGCCGGCGTCACCGAGGTCATCAAAGTCGGCGGTGCCCAGGCGATTGCCGCGCTCGCGCTGGGCACAAAATCAATCCGCCCCGTGGATTGCATCTTCGGACCCGGCAACCGCTTCGTCGTCGAAGCGAAACGCCAACTTGTCGGTGCCGTGGCCATCGATCTGCTGCCAGGCCCGAGTGAAATCCTCATTCTATCCGACAAATCGGGCAATCCGGATTTCATCGCCGCGGACATGTTGGCCCAGGCGGAACACGGAGGCGACAGCGTGGTGGGATTCGCCACGGATTCGAAAGCCCTGTTAGGCAAGGTGGTCAAGTCCATCCAGCAACAACTTCCCGCATTGTTACGCGGAAAAATCATTCGCGATGTTTTGAAAGCCGGGACGTTTTTGCTGCATGTGAAATCGTTTGCGGATGCCGTGGCCATCGCCAATTCCTTCTGCCCGGAACACCTGTCGCTCGTCACGCTTGAAGAAAAATTCTGGTTGCCGAAGATCCGCACCGCCGGCGCGATCTATCTGGGCGCGTATTCTCCTGTCGCCGTCGGGGATTTCCTCGCCGGTCCCAGCCACACGCTGCCCACCGGCGGCGCGGGCCGCTCGTTTTCCGGCTTGCGTGCGGACCAGTTCCAACGCCGAACCAGCATTGTCCGGCTCGACAAGAAATCCGTCAGGGCGTCGTTGGCGGTGGTCGAGGAGTTTGCCCGCATCGAGGGACTTGACGCCCACGGCCGCTCCACCGCCATCCGCCTGGAACAATGAACCCGTCACTAACAACCATCAGGCCGGAAAAAAAACCGCGGGGAATTTGGTGGAGGATGTTTGTGTTGCTGTGCTCAGTACTCACGGGGCTCGTGCTGTTAGCCGGCACGTTGTGGGCGTTCGGCGCACTGTGGTTTGATTTTCCACAAGCCGGCCGGCTGCCGGTGGCGGCGTGTGTTTTCGGGCTGGTGATCCTCATGGTTGTCATTCTCGTGCGTCCCTTCTGGCGGACGGCATCGGGGGTGGCTTTGGGCATCGCCGGAGTCATGGCGTGGTGGTTTTCGCTCCAGCCCCGGCAGTATCGCGATTGGAAGCCGGAGGTGGCGCTGCTGCCTTATGCCACGACCGAGGGCGAGGTGGTGACCCTCCACAACGTCCGCAATGCCGATTATCAGTCGGAGGATGATTTCACATTGCGGTATGATCTGCGGCGCTTGGATCTGCGCAATCTCCGCGGGCTGGATATTTTCATCACCTATTGGGGATCGCCTTACATGGCGCACCCGATCCTGTCGTATGATTTCGGCAATGACGGACATGTTTGTTTCAGTATCGAGACGCGTCCCGAGCGTGGCGAGACGTATTCCGCGCTCGGCGGACTCTATCGGCAGTTCGAGTTGGCTTATGTGGTCGCGGACGAGCGCGACGTGATCCGCCTGCGGACGAATTTCCGCAAGGGCGAGGAGGTTTATCTCTATCGGCTTGAAGCTCCTTTCATCAAGGAGAGCTTTCTGGAATATATCCGTACCATCAACAATCTTCACGAGACCCCGCGATGGTATAATGCCATCACTGACAATTGCACGTCGGCCATCCGCCACCAGCGGGCGGCATCCGAAAGGCCGCCCTGGGATTGGCGCATGCTGGTCAACGGGTTCGCCGATGAACTGCTCTACGAACGTGGCACTATTGACAGATCCATGCCATTTCCTGCGTTGAAGCAACGTTCGCACATCAATGAACGCGCACATGCCGCCAACGATGCCGCGGATTTTTCCGCGCGTATCCGCGAGGGGCTGCCGGGCATGTCTCCGATTCCCAAGGAGGGGCGGTCTCCGAACCGCCCGGCCCATGAAGAGTGAAGGCATCGAGCTGAACACAGACAGCTCACTTGAAGGCGGCGGATCATTGGCGGCGAGTCTGGAGACTCGCGGTCCAGCGCAAGACACGCATCCGCAACTGGATTCCTGATTATTTGTCTGATCAATGGTTTGGCGAGGCTTCGCCTCAGACCCAAGACAACAAGACCCAAGACGCAAGACGAAGAATTTGACCTAACGACAACACATTTTCGGTTTCCAGGACTCTGGTGAATGAGAGGCGGCGGGCAGGATGCCCGCGCCA
>CAISTY010000226.1 GCA_903888515.1 Akkermansiaceae bacterium
CAAACCCGCGCCGAATCTCGACAAGTATGCGTTCTATTTTAACAATAATGGGAAAGACCCCGCACATGGCGGATATCGCACCATTGCCGGCCGCTTCGGGGCCATCCATACGGGCCTCGCGGAAAAGATGCTTATGAAGCATCATCGCGAGGCGCTTACGATGGCCGAGATCAATCGGATCACGCTCTGGGCGGACGCCAACTCAAGCATACTCGGCGCATACAGAGATGTGGACAAGCAGAAGGCGGGCGAGGTGGTCTGGCCCATGATCGACATGGATCCGGAGAACCCCGCGGGGATCGATCTTGCCGAAGGCAGGCCGCCGCCGCCGCCGCCCGGCGCCGAGACGCCGCTGATGAAGCAGAGCGAAGAATACATCAAGGCCCACTGGCCTGATGTCATGCGCGGGGAGTAAAACTGCCCAAGTGGCATCCCGGCACGGGACGCCACTTGAGTTGTTACTATTGAATTATGCGAGATCCTTGGGGCGCCAGCCCTCGCGGGCTTCCGGGTTGATCAGTTTAGTGGCTTCCGGGTTGCCGATGATCTCCAATTTCGCCGCATCCCACTTGACCGTCTTGCCGGTGCGGATCGCCAGCGAACCGAGCAGGATCGCCTCCGTGAGCGGACCGGAGTAACTGAAGTCCGAGCAGGATTTCTTGCCACTTTTGATAGCCTCGATCCAATCGCGTTGGATGCCACGGGTGCGCGGCAGCGTCTTGGCAACCTGCTTGTCGCCGCTCGCCCGATAGGTTTCCCATTTTTCCTTGGGATAGAGCACCGGGCTGTCCGGGCGCATGCCGCGGTGATAGATTCCGCCCTTCTCGCCGATCATGATCAAGCCACCCTCACCACCTGGCGTGCCCATGTCGTAGCCTGCCGGTGCTTCCGGGACGCTGGGTCCCTCATACCATTTCACCCTCACCGGCGGCTTGTTGCCCCGCGCCGGGAAATTGAAGGTGACGATAGATCCGTTAGGAGTATGGATGGGATTGACATCGCCATGCATTTCCACATCCACGCTGTCCGGCGCACCGAGGTCGAGCGCCCAGTAGGGGGTGTCGATGGTATGGCAACCGATGTCGCCGAGACCGCCGCAGCCGAAGTCCCACCACGGGCGCCACGTCGTGGGGTGGAACGCCGGGCTGAAGCCGGGCTTTTTGAGGCACGGGCCCAGCCAGAGGTCCCAGTCCATGCCTTGTGGCGGTTGTTCAGCCTTTGGAAACTCGGTCATCACGTTGCCATTGAAGCCCCATCCCGACTTCGGACGATTGGTCCAAGAGATGACTTCCTTGACCTCGCCGATCAGCCCGGCCTGATACCACTCCTTGATCAGGCGCGCACCTTCGGACGCGTGGCCTTGGTTGCCCATCTGCGTGATGAGATTTTTCTTCACGGCAAGCTGCTGCAGGGTGCGTGCCTCCCACAGCGAGTGCACCAGCGGTTTCTCGATGAAGACGTGCTTGCCCATGTTCATTGCCATGTAGGCGATGGCGAAGTGGGTGTGATCCGGAGTACCGATGCCCACCGCGTCGATCTTGTTGCCCATTTCGCGGAGCATCTTGCGGAAGTCCGTGTAGAGTTTCGCGTCGGGGTATTTCTGTTTGTCGCGATCGAGGATACGCGGGTCGCAATCGCAGAGGGCGACGATATTGTTGCCGCCGGCGCAGGCCCCCAAGTCCCCGCCGCCCTGGTTGCCGAAGCCGACCCAGGCAATGTTCAGCTTATCGTTGGCGCCTGCCACCGACTGGGCAAGGATTTGTGGTGCGGCAAAAGGCACCCCAAGCGCAACGGCGGATTGCTTGATGAAGGTGCGTCTTGACGGATGGTTCAATGGGGATGCGTGCATGATGGTTTCTGGTGATGGTTGATGACTCGTTTGCAATTCCTTCCCGTGGGCTGGAATCCATCACGTTACCCGCCAGGCAGGTGAAATCTTTCATTTTCACCAAAAAAATGCGGCAGGCGTGCAAGCGAGTCACGAACGTGTTGAACGAGTGGGACAAGGCCAACCAGACACGGCAGGAGCGAATAAGCAGGGCGTTTGGTTTGATTCTCCGCAGCTCTTTTGGCTGTAGGTGTAAAAAACAACCCTTCGTCGGAAGAATCGGGCTGTTTTTCGCACAATTGACGCAGGGAGGGTTTGCCCGAATCCCTACGTGAATCCGGCAAATTTGTTCTACAGGAAGGTTTTTTGTTATTGAGACTGGTTTGAACAGTGGTTGGAGAGGGCATGTTAGGGCCGTGGAACACTGATAAACCCGTCTTGTTGAGACTGGTGACTTGTGACAACGCGCAAAAAGCGGAGTTGCCTGGCATGCTAGGGTGGCGCATGCAGTTCACCCCATTCCATGCCCCCAACTCATTGGGGCTCCTAAATTTGCGCGTCAAAATCCAGGCAGACGGCTGCCCTCACTGCGA
>CAISTY010000227.1 GCA_903888515.1 Akkermansiaceae bacterium
ATACCCGTTGAAGCTCGTTAGCCTCCGAAAGCCTCAAACACAAAACGCATAAGGAGCATCAACCTCCGCGTCGGGCTTGTTCAACTATGGGCGCAGTCGAAGTCTCCGCTACGCTCCGACTTCGCAGCACCCTTTATTGTTAGCTTCTCTTGAGGAGGGTGAATAGGAGTTTGCCGTTTGGAGATAACCCCACCAGAACGGAATCATGCCGGGTTAGGTTACCACGAATGACGTCGCATTCAAGGACGCCGACAGCAGAAATGTTCTGAATGTATGAGTTTCCATTCATTAGCTTTGGCCTAGTCATTTCATCAAGAAGTTCTCTATATCTTGTATGTTTAGAGTCACCATTCTGCGGATCTGAAAGCCTCTCAAGATCTGATTGTTTCAAGAATCTGATATTCTTGAGCTGCGGTTCCTTGTCAGAATTCCAGGTTGATTCCCACCACGCCACTCTCACGTCGATCTGATACTGATCAGCATTGTCCTTGCAGTACAAAGCGTCCATGGCTTGATGCGACTTTGTTGTCCAAGCGGTTTGGAGGCGCTCGTTCAGATTCTTAATCTGCTCTTCGGTCTGTGCATGCAATCCAGAGATCGCCATAAGTCCGGCTATAATTGTCGTTACTGGTTTCATTGGACTATCTTAGCTATTGAGGTAGGGACACCGGTTACCCGGTGCCCCCCTCGCAGATCCCGGCGTGCGGAATTACCGCACCGGGCTTTCCTCAGGAAAGCGCGCAAATGGAACCAGCGCCGACACAAAGTGCCAGAAACCGGTCCCCTTTGCAAGCAGGGAGCTTGACACCGTGTTCGGGAGTAATCGTGTCCCGTGGTGGGTGCTTTGCTTGCGTTGCCTTCCCGCCCGCCCCTTCGCCGTGTGACCGGTGTTACCGTCTCTTACCAGCTCGATACTTACGGGGCTATATCAACCTTCAGGCGGGTGCGAACCGCCCTGTGGCCTATGGAATTCCCTGTGTACGCTTCAGCCATGCTGTTTCCCCATCCATTCGGCCTTCAAGTCGGCCTCCGGGTTCATGTTGTTCACGCGGTGCCTCCCGCGGTTTTCCAATGGGTTAGCTAACATAACTGCAACACTCGGTAGTTTCTACTGGCTAGGTTTTGAAACATCAGGTCTCTCACCTGACAAGAAGCGCCTTACTTTGCTCGGCGCACAACAGTTATATACTCCTGCGGCAGGATTTGCAGGTGATATGCGACCGGTCGCATATCAGGGGCAATGGCGACCCGACTGGATACTTCTCTAGGATGACCGTTCACAAAACGAGAGTGCGCCCTGCGAGCGGCCTGGCAAGGGAAAATCTAGACTTGGCGGTTGGAAAATCCATGGAGAAAGCCACGGGCAGAAATGCCCGTGCTCCTTTTTTCTTCCCTTGGCGTGCATGGCGCCTTGGCGGTTCATCTCCTCTCCCTCTTCAATCCCCAATCCTCAATCTCTTCCTCTTCACCAATGACCCATGACTCGCGGGCACCACACCAAGTTATGGCTTGCCAAAAGTAACAATCCAAGCAATCTGATTCCACTGTTTATGAAATCACACCCAAGGATCCTTGCCGCCATTGCCACTGGTTTATTCGTTGCGCACCTGCCTTTGTCAGGGGCCGACACGCCCGCCGCATCCAACGCATCAAAAATGATCACCTACGCCGCCGACACGAAGCCCATTATCGACGCCGCATGCGCCAAGTGCCACAATGCTGAAAAGCCCAAGGCCGGCCTGCGCATGGACAGCTTGGAAGGTGTGCTGAAAGGCTCCAAAAAGCGCAAGATGGTTGACCCCGGCAAGAGTGCCAACAGCCGCCTGATCAAAATCGTGGAGTCCATTGCCGCATCCGCAAATGATCCGGCAGGGAAAACCACGTCGCTGCACAAAAAGGGCCCGAAGCCACTCAGCCCGGAGCAGATCACCCTGCTCAAATCCTGGATCGACCAAGGTGCCAAATAACAGTTAGCCGAACGCCATCACCTGCCCGTCGCCTTGTTGTTCTTGAGGATGTGGGCATCGAAGAGGGAGATGGCGGGGCGAGCTATTCCGGAGCGCAAATGTGGAGCTACGGCAACATCCTGCGTTACAACTTCTACCATCACTTGATGAAGTACCCGCTTTTCACCAAGGTGATGAACACCGACCCCTATCTGCCGCTCGAATGCCGCTTCGCAAACAACATGTTCTGCGAGACCGGCCAGCAATTCGAGTACCGGGTGAACTACTCCAAGGACGGAACCATCGACATCCGCCAGGCGCCGGGAATTCAACTGGAAAACAACGTCGACCTTCCGCTTTCGGCCTTTGAGGATCCGGCGTGCCTTGATTTCCGGATCCGTCCGGACTATCCGATGCCTAACGGCATCCAACGGATTCCAGTGGAAAAGATCGGGCTCTATCTGGACGAATATCGCGCCCACATGCCCAACGAAGCTGACTATCGCCGCAAGATCCGCGAGAAATACGAGGGCAAACCAAGCTTCGAGCCCGACGCGGTCTATGACCCGGACACCATCAACGGCCGCATCAATCATTGGTAAAACGGGCGTTTTGTTTTTTACGATTGCCAGCGTGGGGTGGCGTGATAGCATGCCTTACCCATGACTGTGCCGGAAAACGCCAATTCGCTGAAAACCCTGTCTGTGTTGATCAACCACTTTTTCCCCGCCCACCGGTCTTTGCCAAGGCTTCGACAGGCAGTCCGGTCCGGCCACCGGTTCTTGCAACGGCCTTCACCGGGAAAGCAATTCCTGGCAGTGGTTTGGAAGAGCGCTCTCTCATCGGCTAACAGGCTTGTGGCGTCCGTCGGAGCCGCTTTCAACTCCGATGTCCGCAGCGTTGCGTTGCTGGGGAGGCTTGTGTGTACACGGGCGAGTCGATGTGCCGTGACTGCAAAGAGCCGAAAGTGGGCGCTCGTCGTCCTGCTGTGGGTTGGCCTGGGCGCAAAGGAGACGCAGGCCATGCTGTATCACCCCGGGCAAGGATCCATGTGGGACCCCTCTGTTCTGTGGTACGACGGGAACTACCACGCGTTCATGATGTACAGCCGGGACACGGGCAACGGCCTCAAAGCGGGCCACTGCATCAAGGCCATCTCACCCGACGGCGTGCACTGGCGTACGGATGCCGTCGTGATCGAGGAGCCGGAGCGGGCCAAGGGCTGGAAGTTTTTCAAGTGCTTCGTCGGCCGCTGCGGCGACCGTTTCATCATGAACCACGGCATCGCGCGCCCCGAAGGCCAGGACATGCTCCGGTTCTACGAGTCAACCGACCTGCGGAACTGGAAACTGCTTTTCAGCAGCCGGCCCGACCCGCGCTGGTACGGGCTGCCGCCGGAGAAGCACCGCTGGGACCACATGTACATACTGCCGAAGGAGGAGGGCAACCCGAAGGCCGGCTACTGGGGTCACCCGGTCTCTGCGCCCAAGCCGTTCGACAAGGGCGGCGTGGGCATGATGCAGTCGCCAGACGGGATGAATTGGGAAGTATTGCCCCCGGCGCCGATCGAGTACCCGGCGGGCGTGAAAGTGCTCAACTATCTGGAGTGGGGCGGCTGCGAACGGTTCGGCGGCAAGTATTACCTGATCGGCGGCACGGGTGCGTATCTCGGCAGCAAGGGCTACGGCATGTACTGGTTCGTAGCCGACGCGCCCACCGGCCCGTTCCGCATGGACCCCGATGCGCCCCGCCTCTGCGGCAACTCGCACGTCGACCTCTCGTGGCTTGCGACGTGGTGTCGCGCCAAGGACGAATTGCTCGTCAGCAACTACGCCTCGCCCGTGCCGCGTAACTTGTCGCCCTGGATGCTGCCCCTGCGCAAGCCGATGCTGGATGAGAAGGGACGGCTGCGTCTGGGCTGGTGGAAGGGAAACGAGGCGCTGAAGGGTGAAGTGATTCCCCTCGACAAGACGAGCGTTTCGCTGACCGCTGCGGGCGGTATCACTTCTCTCGACGCAAACATCCTCTTCAACGAAGACCGGGGCGTCGTGGTCGAAGGACGCATTCGCGTCACGGCGAAGGGCGCGGCACCCGGCGCGGGGCCCGCGTTCTATGAGCCTCAAGGCAAGACCATGGTCATGCTGCTTGGCATCGGCGCACCGGGCACCCGCGAGACACAGACCGGGCGCGTGGCCGCCGACGGCACGTTCGCGTTGATGGACTGCGTCGGGCAGTACAGCGCCTGCGTCACGGGCATCGAGGACGGCAAGGAGCACTCGTTCCGGCTGCTGTCGCGCATCGGCCTGTTCGAGTTGTATGTGGACGATCTGCTGGTCCAGACATTCTACTACGAGAAGGGCGCGGGCCGTCTGGGCTTTGCAGCGCGGGCGGCGGAGGCTCACATCGAAGGACTGCGCGCATGGCATATGTCCCTCTGACGCGGACCGCCCGGATTCTGCCGGGAGACAGATGGAGCAAGCATGGACTGAATCGGCTTGACTAACCGGGTCTTATTTTAAAATTACGGGAACAGTTTTTCTTAGAAGAAACATCACACCATTAACAACAAGGAGAATCAACCATGTGTCAAACAGCATCATTGAAGGGTAAAGTTGCGATTATTACCGGGGCGTCATCGGGTATTGGGACGGCGATTGCGCGTCGCCTTGCTTCCGATGGGTGTGCGGTGGTGGTGTCGGCGCGCCGGGCCGAGCGGCTCAACGCGTTGGCATCCGAGCTGACCGCTGCTGGCGGTCAGGCGTTGGCGGTGCCGGCGGATGTGAGCGACGCCCAGCAGATGCAGGCGCTGGCCGACCAGACGGTCGCCGAGTTCGGCCGCATCGACATCATGGTCAACAACGCCGGGTTCGGGTTTATCAAGCCCTTTATGGAATCGACCTTGGCGGAGATCAACAGCCAAATTGATGTCAACTTCAAGGGCGTCTGCTTCGGCAGCATGGCGGTGTTGCCGACCATGGACAAACAGCAGTCCGGAACCATCATCAACATCGGCTCGATCGCCTCGATCCGGCACTGGTCGCATCTGGCCGTTTACGCGGCGGCGAAACATGCCGTGTTGGGTTTCTCCCGTTCGCTCTACGAGGAAGTCCGCACCAAGGGCATTCGGGTCAGCGTGATCTGTCCGGCCGCCGTCAATACCGAGTTTCTTGATGTCGCCGGTCTGACCAATCCGCCGTGGCCAGCGGCGGACATGATTCAATCCGAGGACGTCGCCGAGTTGGTCATGACCTGCATCAACATGCCTAAAAATGTCAGTCTGGACACGATGGTGCTCTGGCCGACCTGCCAATCCAGTCAATAAATAGGCAGCGAAAAAATCTCGCCCCCTGGCTAGAGCCGCCTGGAAAGAATTTCTTTGCGCACTGCCGCAACAATCCCTATTGCTCGCGCCGTTGGCAGGCCTTCCTGGCTTCTATCAAATCAACGGTTAATGGAACACTCCACCTTTTTTTCCCCGCGCCCCCCATTTCCCCGCCCTCCGGTCTTCGCCAAGGTTTCTCCAGGCAGGCCGGTCCGCGCGGCTCTTGCAACGACATCCACCCGAAAAATAATTTCCCGCAGTTATATGCAAACCATCAACAGGGATAACATGCAGCGGATCGCACGGACAACCCAGGTGCTGACCGCTTTGTGCTGCAGCGTGATTGCGGCGGCGGAGTATGACTTCTTCGAGCGCGCCAAATATCCGGGTCCGGGAAAAGTTCCGGGGGTTGACATCTATCAGGTAGAGCAGACGGGCGGCCCTTTTGCCGAGGGCTACCAACGGCGCGTGGTCAACTGGTGGCCGCGCCATGGCGTCGACATCATCAGGATCGACGCGGCCATGCCGGTACGATCATGGACCCTGCGCGACAGAACAATGGATCCGGCCGCCACGGCGGTGAATGCGGAATTGGGAATCGATGAACTCACCAGGCGACTGCTGTGGAACCAGCCCCGGAAGTTCACGGCGCATCTGATCGGATTCCGGGGACTTGGAAACACCTACGGAAATCCGTTTGGCGTTCCACCGGACTACTACTGCCCGGCGGTGGTGTTGCGGATGGAAGACGGGACCAAGCGCTGTTTCCCCCGCGGCACGTTTGTCGAGGATGACGAGAGGTATCTTGTCGATTTGTACGCCAGGGAAATGAAGCGGATACGGGCCTCGCTGTGCCAGGCCAAGTACACAGTTCGCGGCGAGTTGACCTACAACGCCAACCCCGGTGAACCGGGCTCCATGCAGGTCATTAGCGAGCATTTCTCGTGGATCTCCGGCTCGCAATCCCCCCCGGGCGAGAACAGTCCTTGGGTCAACGCCAAACAACTGGAAAAAACCAAGCTCTATCGTGACGGCTCCGTGGAGTTCGCTGAAAACCTGTGGGCCTATCAGGAACATGCCGGCATGTTGATGCCCTACTGGGATCGCCCCGAACAACTCAAGTACGAGATCACTGTGTGTGGCACTTACCGCGACGGCCAGGTCTACATCAGCGGCTATGCCGGCGGTGGCTACGGCGGCTGTGGCATCCGGGATGCCGGCGGCGGCCCTTGGAGCATGCTGCTGGCACATGAGTGGGGCCATGGCGTCCCGCTGCAAACCAAGGTCGACGGCGGCGGCGGGGAAATCCTTGCCGACGCTTGTTCGCTCATCGACGATCCGGCCGGCGTCGAGACTTTCTCCAACAACGCCAATCGGCCATGGCGCCATTGCCTGCACGGCAGCTACCGCACGGGCCTGTTTTACGGCATCATGGGCGACGATCCCAACTGGGGCTACGGCCTGGCGGTGACCCTGCCCGTCGGACAGGAAGAGGCATCCCTCTTCCACACGTTGGCACGCGTGGGCGAAAAACGCGGGTTGTTTGCCAACGGCATTCGCGGCGTGGGCGACATGATGGGCGAGTTCGCCGCCCGCCAGGCGGAGTTCGATTGCGAACTGCAGTATGGATGCCGCATCGCGTTCCTGTCCGTCAAACGCAACTACCTCGAGCCAGTCGACCGCATGGCCGGCCTGTATCGCATCCCATGGGCCGAATCACCCGAACCGTTCGGTGCCAACATCATCCGCTTGATACCCGGAAAAGACGCGCGGAAAATCACCGTCGATTTCCGCGGGTTCTTCGATCCGGCCACCTACAGCGACTGGCGTGCCTGCATCGTGGCCGTGGACGCCAAGGGCAAGGCCCGCTACAGCCCCCTATGGAACATGGGCCCCATGGAAATGGAGATCCGGCCCGGCGACCGCCGTTGCTGGCTGACCGTCGCCGCCACACCCTACGCATTGCCGCGTCTTCCCGGTGGAGGCATCGGAGCCCTGTTCAACGGCCGACACGCCTACCGGTATCCATACGAGGTCAAACTCTCGGCATGTCGGCCGGGAACGCCGCACAACATGCCCGGCGACACCGATGACTACGAACTGACACTTCTCGGCGAAAATCGAAACCGCGACAGCAACTTGTGCCTGATTGCAGACCCGGTCGATTCACCCCAAGCCGCGATCCTCCGCCAGACGCTGCCTACCGTTCGGACGAAAGTGAATGCCTTCAAAAAAGAAACGGACCGGCTTTTCGCCGACGGCAAAATATCCGGCGGCTACGCGTATACTCGCCGCCTCGTCCCGCATCTGCAATTCATCGATCGATACGTCGATCAGATGCTCGACGGCATCGAGGGCCATCGCCACGCCAATGGCGGTGGCTGGGTGGCGGCGACGGCCGAAGTGGCACCGACCGCCTATGTCGGGCCGGACGCCATGGTGCTCGGCGGTGCCAAGGTGCTCGACCATGCGTCAATCGAAGATTTTGCCGTGGTTCGCGGGCCTGGGGCCGTGGTCTCCGGACACGCAAGGATCAGCGGTCAGGCACACGTGGCCGGCAAGGTCAAGATCGGTGGCTACACCCGCGTGCTGCACCCGGTCACCGCCACCGACGAGCAGGTCATGCTGGACGAATTGCCACGGCGGCCATTCCAACCGGAAGCGAGCGACGCCAAGCTCTGGGCGAATTACGCCATGGACCGGGACGAAACCGAAGTGCTGGAAGACTGGTTCAGATACAGGGATAACCCTGGGACCAACGGTGATTTCCACGTGCTTAACCTCAACGGGCATCTCCATGGGAAGCCCGGGTTTGTGGTCGACGGCCCGCATCGTGGCTTCCGCTTCGATGGCAGCACGCAATACGCCGAGGCCGCACCGAACCTGGCCGACTTGGGCGAAATCACCATCGATATCGCGTTGCGCTGGGATGGCGGAAAGAGCCAGTCGATCTTCGATTTCGGCACATCCGTGGACAACCGCTTTACCCTGACGCCGGCGGGTGACTCGGGCAAGGCGGAGTTGGCAATGACCCTTGCCGGTAAAACGGAACGGCTCGTGGCCGACGCCCCGTTGCCCATGGACAAATGGTCCCGATGCCGCGTCGAAATCGACGGGAAGAAGATCACGCTGTGGATCGATGACCGCAAGGCTGCGGAGCAGACGTCCGGTTTCCGGCCTGCCGCCGTCTACCCCGCCGGCGCGGAAAAACGCAACTTCATTGGTGCTGCCAGGGACGCCACCGGCCACTTCAAAGGCGTCCTCGATCATCTGCGCGTATTCCACACGGTTCATCATGATTTTGCCAGCATGCCCGAACCCCGCCAACACTCGTCGCGGCGCGTCTGCCTTGACTTCGTCGATGTCGCAAAGCTGAAGTACGCTGGCGGCAACCGCCTGGTGGAGGAACTGGTGAAAGCCCAGATCGCTCTCGACTTCGGTACCTTCTACCAGGAGATCAGCGAAAAAAAGCAACAAACAAAAGCCATCGACAACAGCCCCGCCCCGCCGGTGGCACGGAAGGAGGAAAAGAAGAACGACCCACTCGCGGAACTCGAGCAGAAACTCGAAAAGCGCAAGCAGGAACTCGCCGCCGAGTTCGACAAGCTGCCCGGGACGATTCAGCGCCGGGAGGAAGTCAAGCGCTTGGAGGAGAGGGTGCGGGATCTGCAGGCCAAGCGCAACGATCTCTTCAAGGCGCTTCAATCCAAGCTCGCAGCCGAACCCAAACCCGAGCCGCAACCCCCGTCGGCCGAACAAATGGCCCACATCGCCGCCAACGAAAAAGTGCTCGCCGAAGCCGCGGAAAAGAAGGAACAGGCGAAGGCCCGGGTGCAGCAGCTTGAAGCGTCGTTCAAGGCTCTGCCCGAAGTCGCCAAGCTGCAGGCCCAACTCGACGAACTCTCGAAACAGGACGGTGTTCCGGGCGGCAAGAACCTCAATCGCCCCGAACTCGAAGCCCGGCTCAACCACATGCTGGCCGAGTTGCGCGTCAACACGCCCGACTACGTCCGCTGGTGGCGGATGTCCGAAGCCGAAGCTCCGAGGCTTCCCTATCGTATTGAAAAAGAGCCTGCCCCGGACATTCACGCCATGGCCGCGGCCGATCCGCAGATTCGCGCACTCGACGCCGAAATCGCACGCGGCCAGACCAGCGCCCGGTCACTTCAGCCCGATCCGAACGCCTATGTCACCCGGCAAAGCGCCGATCTGGCACGCGAAGTCGCCAAAGTGCGCACGGCAGCCGCAGAGCCCAAACAGGAAAGCTATGATCCACACGGTTTGGAGACCAACTGGCTGGCATCGCTGCGCTGGCAGCTCGGAAGCGGGTTTTACAACAAGCCGTACCGCTCGTACCTTGAGGATCTGGCCAGAGCGAAAGTCGGTCGCGATGACCAGGAATGTCACGAAAACTTCGACTCGCTCGGGTCGCTCTTTTGCCAGCAGTCCGAGACCCAATGGCACACACGGTGCGACTGGGATTGGCGGCTGAAACAGGAAATCGACGGTTCCATCACCGAACTCCCGTTCCTGCAAAAGTGGCTCGAACGGGCACGGGGAACCGTCAGCAAATGACTTCGGGCATGGTCCGTGTGTTGGCGCAACGGCGAGATTCTGATTGGGAACTTTGTGAACGCATTCCGACGACTGACAAGTGAAAGAGAAACATCCATGAAACACACGATTGCGATGCTGTTGGCGGCCAGCTTGAGCGCCACCTCCACGGCGGAAGACAACGCGGCTCCGCTCGCGGATTTCAAGACCGCACAGTGGACCGTGCCCGGAATCGATCTCAAAATGGCGCGAATTCAGGCCGGAAGCTTCACCATGGGCAGTCCACAAAACGAAACCGCACGCCGCGAGGATGAAACACCGCACGAAGTCACGATCACCAAGCCGTTCTACATGGGCATTTATGAAGTCACCCAAAAACAGTATTACGACATCATGCTGCCCGACTTCAACCACGAGAGTTGGATGTACCTTCGAGGACCGTTGCATGTCGGCGCGGCTTTCCACTACAGGGAAAGGGCCGATCCGTCGTATCGATCGTGGATGGGTAGCAAGCAGTTGAAGCTCCAGTATCCGATGGAGTGCGTCACCTGGGACAAGGCCCGCGAGTTCTGCCGCAAAGTCACCGAACTCGAGCGCAAGGCCAACCGCCTGCCCGAGGGTTACGTCTATCGCCTGCCCTCCGAGGCCGAGTGGGAATATGCCTGCCGCGCCGGCTCAATGGGACCCTATAACGTGAATGGCGAAGGCAACAAGACCGACCATCTCGAATCCCCCGAATACATCGATAGCTTTGCGTGTGTCGCCGGCGGCCAAACCATGCGCGTCGGCCAAAAGAAACCCAACGCCTGGGGCCTGTATGACATGCACGGCAATGTGTACGAATGGTGCCTCGACTGGTACGGCCCCTATCCCGCAGGCACGGCCAATGATCCGACCGGCCCGCCCGAAGGCCAGGAGAAAGTGGCCCGTGGAGGAAGTTATTGTGGACCGCCCCCCCATTCGCCGCCGGGCCACGTGGCACAAGCCGACGCCTACAAGACCGCGCGTCCATTCCTGCGCTCGGCCGGACGCGACCATTTCCCCCCCGACGTCAACTTCTATGCCATCCTCGGATTCCGTGTGGTGCTTGGAAGGGCACTTGCAGATGTTCGCGATGTTCCTCCGGGCTGAAGGTGTTGGGAAGGGCGCAATAGCAAAACCCGCCCCGTTTTCCCCTGCGGCGCCAAGGCCGATCCTCATGGCGGGAATTCGTCTTGCGCGAGGCGCCTGCGGACGGCAATCATCCCCGCGTGACTTCAGAACTTGAAGAACTGTTTGCATTCCTGCGTTTCCCGAGCATTTCGACCGATTCGCAACATGCCGGGGATGTGCGGGCGTGCGCCGAATGGTTGCTGGCGAAACTCGCGGACATGGGGCTCTCGTCCGAACTGCACACAACCCCGAAACATCCCGTGGTCATCGCACGCAACGCCCATCTGCCGGGCCGCCGCACGGTGCTCGTTTACGGGCACTACGACGTGCAGCCGGTCGATCCCATCCACCTGTGGACCAGCAATCCGTTCCAGCCGGAAATCCGCGACGGCAGGATCTGGGCGCGCGGTGCCACGGATAACAAGGGCCAGATGCTGGCACATGTGTTAGGCGTCGGAAAAACACTGCGCGAATCCGGCGAACTGCCGGTCAACATGATATTCCTGTTTGAGGGAGAGGAGGAAATTGGCAGCCCGAACCTGACCGCGTTTCTACACGACCATCGCGCGGCACTCGCTTGTGATGTTATCGCGGTTTCAGACACCGGCATGGTGGCTCCCGGCGTGCCCACCCTCAGCTACGGCCTGCGCGGCATCACCTGCTGCGAGGCAATCCTGCGCGGTCCCAAGGGCGACCTGCATTCAGGCATCTTCGGCGGCGCCGTGGCCAATCCCGCCGCTGCCATCGCACGCCTGGTCGCCAGCCTGCACACTCCCGACGGCCGTGTCGCGATCCATGGATTCTACGACGCCGTGCGTCCGTTAGAAGACTGGGAACGCGCACTGTGGTCGCAGGTTCCCGGCGTGAGCGATGCGGATTTCCTGCGTGTGACGGGTGCCCCCGCGTTGTTCGGCGAGCCCGGCTACGCGTCCGCCGAACGCGTCTGGGCACGGCCAACCGCCGAGGTCAACGGCATCGGCGGCGGCTATCAGGGCGAGGGATCGAAAACCGTGCTGCCCGCCGAGGCGTTCGTGAAACTCTCGTTCCGCCTGGTGCCCGACCAAAACCCCGCGGACATCCTGACAAAGGTGAAACATCATCTCGCTCGGCATTGTCCGCCGGGTGTCGGCATCGAGGTTACCTGCGGCCACGATGGCAAACCATATCTAACGGATCCGCATTCGCCATACGGTCGCGCGGCACAAGCCGCCCTGCGCACCGCCTTCCATGCGGAACCCGTGCTCATCCGCGAAGGTGGCAGCGTCCCGATCGTGCAAACCTTCCGCGACATCCTCGGCGCGGACACCTTGTTGCTCGGCCTCGCCCTGCCCGACGCGCAAATCCACGCCCCTAACGAAAACTTCCCGGTCGCCAATTTCGATGCCGGTATCCGTCTTAACCAGGCGCTGCTGGTCGAGTTGGCGAAATAAATTTCCCATGTCCGAATCCGCCCCAGCTCCCAAACCCGATTTCATCCGCGAGATCATCGCCGATGACCTCGCCACCGGCAAACACGCCACCACCATCACCCGCTTCCCGCCGGAGCCTAACGGGTATCTGCACATCGGCCACGCCAAGTCGATCTGCCTGAACTTCGGCATCGCCCGCGAAAACGCCACCACCGGCGCGAAGTGCCACCTGCGCTTCGATGACACGAACCCGGAAAAAGAGGAGGCGGAATATGTCGACAGCATCAAGGCCGACGTCCAATGGCTCGGCTTCGATTGGGGCAATGATCTCTATTTTGCCAGTGACTATTTCCAGTTCTTCCACGACTGCGCCGTGCATCTGATCCAGCATGGCCTGGCCTATATCGATCACGACTCGGCCGAGGAAATCCGCGTCAAGCGCGGCAATCTCACCACTCCCGGCAGCCCCTCGCCTTACCGCGAGCGCCCGATGGAGGAAAACCTTGCCCTGTTCGCCCGCATGCGGGCCGGTGAGTTCAAGGAGGGCGCTTGCGTGCTGCGCGCCAAAATCGACATGGCATCGTCGAACATGAACCTGCGCGATCCGGTTCTCTATCGGATCATGCACTCGCACCACCACAACACCGGCGACGCATGGTGTATCTATCCGATGTATGACTTCGCGCACCCGCTGGAGGACACGCTCGAGCACATCACCCATTCGCTGTGCACGTTGGAGTTCGAGAACCACCGGCCGCTCTACGATTGGTTCATCGAGCACTGCCCGGTACCCTCGAAACCCCGCCAGATAGAATTCGCACGGCTCAACCTCACCTATACCGTGATGAGCAAACGCAAGCTGTTGCAACTCGTCCAGCAGGGCCACGTCAGCGGCTGGGACGATCCCCGCCTGCCGACCATCTCCGGCCTGCGCCGCCGCGGCTACCCGGCCCAGGCGATCCGCGATTTCTGCAAACGCATCGGCCTCACCAAGTTCAACAGCACCACCGACGTCGCGCTGTTAGAGTTCGAAGTGCGCGATTTCCTCAACCAGAACTCACCGCGCCGCATGGCCGTGCTCAATCCCGTCATGGTGGTGCTCGACAATTGGCACGCCGAACCCCTCGGCCGCGTCGTCATCGCCAACCATCCACAGAACGCGGCGGCGGGCGATCGCGAGGTGCCCATCAGCGGCGCGGTGTGGATCGAACGCGAAGACTTCATGGAAGACCCGCCGAAGAAGTTCTATCGGTTAGGACCCGGCCGCCATGTGCGCCTGCGCGGCGGTCACATCCTCCGTTATACTTCCCATGACAAGGACGCGGCGGGAAATATCACCTTGATCCGCGCGGATATCCTGCCCGGCACCGTGGGCGTGGATGCTCCCGCCGGCATCGAATGCCGCGCCGCCATCCACTGGGTGGACGCCGCCACCGGCGTGGATGCGGAAGTTCGCCTCTATGACCGCCTCTTCAGCGTCGAAGACCCGGATGCCGCCGATGGCGGCTTCACCAGCGTGCTCAATCCCGCCTCTCTAACAGTCATCACCGCCAAGGTGGAACCCGCACTGGCCGCAGCGGAACCCGGCTGCGCCTGCCAGTTCGAACGCGTCGGTTACTTTGTTTCTGATAGCATCGACCACCAACCCGGGGTGCGACCCGTCTTCAACCGCACCGTCGCCCTCAAGGATTCGTGGGGCAAACAAACGGGAAGATGAAGTATGGAGTGCGGTGGGAAGCGAAGCGCCACACCGCTTTGGCTGGCGCGTCGGCACACTCATGGCATACCTTCACTCCAAGTGGCACTTGTCCGCCGGATGGCGGTGCGAATAGAGGGAGCTTGATTCGCTAAAATCCAAGCGCTTAGCCACTCGCTTCCTCCGTGTCCTTTCAGGCCGCAAGGCCAGTCACGGCGCGTCGAGGCCGCCACGCCCTACCATTTCAGGGAATCCGGCTTGCTCGACACTACGGCGTTTCCGAGGTCAAACGCTGAGTTGTGTCCCTCGGCCGGGACTGCCTCACGCGCCAGCGCGACCTCTTGGGCGAAGGCGGGACAATCTTCATGCGAAGTCCAAGCCGGGAAACTCCGATGGCTTGATGACTCCGATTTGAAGATCAATCGGAATAATCCCCTTGTCGGTAAGGATGAAGTTGTCGGACTTGGCGTCCATGACTACTACGCCGTCATGCCGCGCCCATCCGGTGAACGAGTCGCGGATCTTCCTGAATCCCAAGCCGCGCATGAACGCGGCGATTTCTTCTTCATCGGGGGATGGGAATCTGAGGCTTGCGGCGGAAATCCACTCTTGCGAAATCACCGCGCTCGGTTGTCCCGCTGGCTGGCCGATCATCATGCCCGGCTTGTTGGAAACGGTGATGCCCTCGAACCGGATATCACTTCCGAACAAGGCAACATGCAGGGCCATCCGGCGCAGGTATTCGGGCAGGCTGGCGTTCTTCATCCTGATCCGGCCATTCCAGAGAATCGGATATTGGCCGAAAACTCCGGGCCATGACCGTTTGATGGCTCGCCCCGCGCTGCCTAACCGCCAAACCTCATGTTCCGAGGTGTCGTTTGAAACCGGATCACCAAGCAGCTCGAAATCCTCATAGGCGATCAGCCTGCCTTTTTCTTTGGCCCACTCAAGCTCTCCTGATACTGGCGTCGCACCGCTTTCACTTGCTCGCGCCCTTCTCTGATCAATTTCTCGGGCGCTCTCTCGAAACGAAGCGGCTCGTGAGGCAAGGGTTTCGGGGATGCTTGCGGTGAGTTCATCAAGGACACGCTCGGCTTCTCTGGCCACGTTGTCAAGCTGCGGGTTTGAACCGCCGTCCGGCTTAGGCGTGTCGTTTGGCATGGGGTCCATTGGCGCAAACCATGAATCGAGCGTGGCTGACTTCAAGCAATCATCTCCGCCCGTAGGAAAATTGCGGCTTCCCGCCATGCCTTCGGCCCATAGGCGGACAACGGTCCCGGAACGGATGCCGCGCTCGTTCTGGCCCGCCTCATGGATCGCCCCACAGACGAATCATTGGTATTGCTTATCAGGGGTCATCTATTTTGAGTGAACCAACCATGGACCCGCCCGCCCGAACATGCCCAGCACATGCTTGGTGTCGGTCCTTCAAAATTACAATTATATTTGTTAGAACCCCAAATGCGTCTCCCTGCCGACGGGCCGTCGGGACGCATGTTAGGCGACTTCCTGTTCCCGGGTATGGAGCGCGGCGGCGCAGCGGGGCGGGGTCAATTCGGCTGCTTGCTCGGCGGTCGCGATGTGCGGCAGGCGCTTGATTGGTCAGTGGGACCGGCAGTCGGGGAGATAATCGCAACGTTTCACCGCAACGTGGCTGGAGCATCCTGCTCCAGACCGTGCCCGGAGCGTCCCGCTCCGCAAGGCTAACGGAGGCGTGAAAGCATGGCGGCACCGCAACGTGGCTGGAGCATCCTGCTCCAGACCGTGCCCGGAGCGTCCCGCTCCGCAAGGCCAACGTAGGCGTGCAAGCATGGCGCGTCTAACCATTTTGCACAAATCGCAGTCCCGTCCCAAAGCGGTGAAGCGTGCTTCTCCGCACTCCATACCTTGACACCACCGCCACCTGCAACCGGTCTCCCTTCATGTTCCAACGCTTCGGGTGGGTTTTCCTCGGGAAGTTTCCGATCGGGGCATTGACCGGCCTCTTGCTGGCGGCGGGCATCACCCATGTGCTGCTCCGGGAATTGAACCAGGCGGTCAGGGAGCAGGAGGAGAAAGTGGCGGAGCGCCGCAAGGTGCTTGAGACCATCGTGCGCACCAAGGGCATTATCTATCAGGGAAAGGATTCCTTTGCTGAATTACCTGACGAGGAAGCGCCTGGGGAGGCGGCCCCGGGGAGTCCTGAGGCACCGGTCTTCGTCGATGCCAAGAAAGACTATGAAGCCGATCAGCAATTGTTGCAGACCATGAAGCTCCATCAGATCAAGCAAGAGATCCTGCTCAAAATACCGAAGGAGGGAGTCCTTTTCCACAACGAACCGGTGATTGCCGATTCCCCCGTCTCCCCGAACATCCCGCTCTATCTAACCATCGGCGCCGTGCTCGGTTTGTTGTTCGCGCCGTTGCTGCCCCGGCCGCTGATGTGGGTGTTGCACCGCCTGTTTCCCGCAAAGGCCCCGCTGACTGCGGCGCAACCCTAAGGTTGGCAGGGACGATTTTGCCCTCGCTTCGCTCAGGCCATGCCAGAGTGCGCTGCGCGATCTGATGACCGCCGTTTTGTAAACGGCTACCGCGTTCCGAAGCGTCCGTGAAAATGAGATGAGCTTGAGAAGGCCGTGACGGCGGTTCATGCGCCACTTTTTCGTGGTGTTCGCGGGGGTGTCGGTTACTCTGCGCCCGAGGGTGGCTCCGTGGTGGCGTCACCTGTTTGTTGTCAGCTTGTTCAAATCAAATCCGCAAATTCCTGATGCGCCCGCATTTTCTGCTGCCGTTAATTCTAACACTCGTGGCTTGCCAACCGCCGGAGGCGGGCAACGCCGGCCATGCCACACCCGTCAAGCCGGATGCCGAAGCTGTTGCGGATGCGCCTGCCACTCCGGCGGATGTGAAATCCTCCGTGATTCGGATCAACTCCACCCAACAATCGTGGAACCCATGGCAGCCGTGGGAAAAAAACCCGCCGCGGCGTCGCCGTGCGTTGGCTGCGATCGTCGCTCCGCATCGCGTGTTGACCACGTCCGAACTGGTCGCGGATGCCACCTATTTGGAATTGGAATCCGCGGACGGCACGCGCTTTGCCCGGGCCAAGGTGATCGCCGTGGATTACGAGGCGAACCTCGCATTGCTAGGACCTGCGGCGGAAAAAGAGGGCGAGGTCTTGTTTGCAGGCACGGTTCCGTTTGCCATCACCACCCCGCCTAAAATCGGCAACACCCTGGAAATTTTGCAACTCGAAGACAACGGACTCACGCTGCTAACACCCGGCACCCTGCAGAGCATCGACATCACCGCGAGTTTCCTGCCCGGACACGGTTTTCTAACATACATGGTCAAGGCCTCGATGCAGAACGCCGCGAGCAGTTACTCATTGCCGGTGCTCTGCGGCGGAAAACTCGCCGGGGTGTTGATCAGCTACGATGTGAAAGACCAGTTGTGTGATGTTGTCTCCACCGACATCGTCACGCGCTTTCTCAAGGAGGCCGCCAGCGACAAATACATGGGCTTTCCCAGCCTCGGCGTGACCATCGCACGCACCGAGGACGCTTCATTGCGTCAGTGGTTGAAACTCGCCGACGATCAGGGCGGACTCTACATCCACAGCGTCCGCAAGGGGGGCGCGGCCGATGCCGCCGGCATGAAACAAGGTGACGTGTTGCTCGCCGTGGACGGACAGGCCATTGATCGCCGTGGCTATTACGCTCACCCGAACTACGGCAGCCTGTCATGGGGACACCTGATCCGCGGGGAAAAATCCACCGGCGATGCGGTGGTGCTGTCGGTTCTCCGCGACGGCACGCCCATGGATCTCAAAGCCACCCTTACCCGCGAGGAGGAAAGCGCGCGGCTGGTTCCCAGCCATCTGTTTGACAGGGCGCCGAACTATCTGCTCAAAGGCGGCCTTGTTTTCCAGGAACTTTCGCGCGCCATTCTGGAGGGCTTCGGTGAGGATTGGCAATCCCGCGCCCCCCTCAACCTGCTCGACGCCTATAAAAACCCGGAAAAATACGAGGCATCCATGGAGCGCGTCGTGTTTCTCAGTGGCGTGATCCCGACTCCCGCCACCGTCGGCTACGAGCGGTTGCGCAATCTGATTGTCCACAAGGTGAACGGCCAGGAGATCAAAAACATGAAAACCCTCATGGCCGCTTTTGCAAGCAACCCGAACGAACTCCATTCCATCGAGTTCACTGAGGAAAATCTCACGGTTTATCTCGACGACACCGTCACCACAAGCGTGGACGCGCAGTTGTTGGAACGCGGCATCACCCGCCTCTCGCACGTGGAGTAATCAATCTCCGCTTGCCAAACCAGTCGGCAACAAGATGGTCAAGGAAGATGGAACAATTCGACCAAAGGAACCTCCACGGCAGTATTATCCGGATTCACCTCCATGATATCAGCCATGAGATCCACCCATTTGCGAACGACCGGATTACTGATGTTTTCCAAGTTCGGAAGATTCCCGGTCTGCTTCTGACAGGCAAATAGAATGTTTGTTTCCCGGTCCAGAAAAATCGAATAATCGGAAATACCCGAATCCTTTATCAGTTTAACCAATTCCGGCCAGATTTCATCATGACGTTTCTTGTACTCGGCTTCAAAGCCCGGCTTCAACTTCATTTTAAAGGCAATGCGCTTTACTTCCATGTTCGTTTAATACTTATCGATTCGGGTCTCTTCAATGTTTATTTCGCGGCCTGAAAGCAACTACCTTCCGGCAATAACGACTGACAGCCGGATCCCTACGCCGGAGGCCTGGCATGGGCGTTTCTGACAATCCCGTTGATTTCACGCAGCACCGCTGGATCAAGAGGCGCGACCTCGTAATGATCAAGAATATCCCTGGCCTTCTGGAGAGCGTGATCGGCCATGCTTTTCATACCACCAGTGTGCCAGCGGTTGAAATTCTGTCTGACTATCAGATTGCCACTCCACAATCGCTTCTTGAATTCATTGATCGTAACATCGCTGTCCATGAAATACATCGGCGCTTCAAGTGATTGCCTGATGTCGTTGAAAATGGCATCCTGATCCGGATCCCCTTGAAAAGAACCCGGATCGGTTGCCAACTGCCTGATCATGGAAATCATTTCATTATCTATCAATATCTGCTCGTAGCTGGCGCAATTCATGCTATCCATCTGACAAATCGATCCGTGAATGAGATTGATGCCGCAAAGAACGGAAATCAGCATGCCCGGAAGCTTCTCCATGACCAATTGAGCGTCGGGAAGCTTGGAATCCCCGGATATGATGCACTGGCTCGGCAAGCCGTAATATCCGGCCATTTTTTGTCCTGCGACAAGGTACTGCCAGATTTCCGGAGAAGCCGAAACCGTTTCCGCACTGCGCATATCGATGGAGCCAGCCATAATCATGTACAAGAAGGGATTGCCGGGATTGATGTGCTGGATGATCACGAGAGCAGCCAGCACATTGGCATTGGCCAAAGCCAGGGAGCCTTCCAAGGTAACAGGGCCTGTCATTCCCATCACCGGATAAGCGGCCAACCCGGTGGGTATCCCCCGCTCGGCGCATTTCATCATTGCCTCACAAGCATTTTTCACTATTCCCAGCGTGGCTTCAGCGGAAATATCGTGAATGGTAAAAAGAGGTTTTTCCCGCAAGGACTTCTCGGTGCCTCGAATGGCCAGAGCCATGTTGTGGATATAATCCACTTCTTCAGGCTTGTCCACCACGAAGGCGCAGGGCTTCGTGGTGTTCTTGAGCATTTCCGCCGCCATATCCAATCTGAAGGTTTGCGGATCGGCATCCACGGCATCCACTATCTCATGCATGACATCAGGACTGGGCAGAGAGTCCTGCAGGCGGGTCATGTCCGCCAGATCTTTCAATGTCGATGGGCGATAGGTCCCATCAAAATCCCGCACCCGTATTGCCGCAGCACCACTCATGAACGCCACGTTATCTCCTCCGATGGCGGTGCTTTTTTCTCCCATCCTGTCGAAGAGTCCGTATTGTGGAATAACCCTCTTCAAGGATTGCGCAATTACATCCGCGGGGATGAATACCCTTGTCCGGCTGCCGTTGACTTTACAACCAATGGCATGCAGGAGGTCCAGGGCCTTGCCGGAAGTAATGGGTATCCCGATCTCACTCAGGATGCGCAATGAAATATCATGTATGGCCGCGGCCGAAAACCGGGACTCTAGGGATAGGAACTTTTTATTCATATTTTCAATCATCATCATTCTCCTGTTATTACTATCTTCCGTTACTTGCCGATGAAGGCGAGATAGGCGCCCAGACCAGCCATGCCAACCGATACAATAAGTATAATTATACCGCCAACAATAAGCATCAAAGTGCGTTTGCCCGAGCCCTTCCATTCGCGGAACAGAAGACCCCATATATTACTGAAGGCAATGATCAGCGCCATGTAAATACTCCAACTGGCGAAATCACATTTGCCCATCTTCGGCGCACACATTCCATAAAACATGAAGCCCGCATACGCGACAAGCCCCGCCAGTGCGCATAACAAGTAATTCGAGGAAAGCGACACATCCCCACTGCTGTAATACTCTTTCATGGTGCGGTTTCTCAGGTTGAGAATGACACACCAGACAAAATTGGAAACCGCCCCGCCCACCAGTATGAGCATACATACCAGATTGTTCGCGAAATCGGGATTGACGCCCGAAGCCAATGCCCGGTCGGCAATGGGTTTGCCCGCCTCGATCCCAAACGCGAAGCAGGCGCTCATGATACCACACAGCAGCGCCACAACCATCCCTTTTTTGAAATCGAATTCTCCAATGCTTTCCTTTTTCCGTTCTTGGGACAGTTCGCGCTCCTTGGCCAAACCCGCCCAGCCGCACACCGCAATGCCGGCAAGACACACAACCACGCTGCCTGAAGCAACCAGACCGGACGAGGTTGTGAGCAGGGCACCGAATTTGCCCGTAACGAGCGGGGGCAGGATCGTGCCGAAGGCCGCACAATACCCCATCGTCAGGGCATAGCCAAGAGACAGGCCAAGATAGCGTATTGACAGACCCCACAACAAATTGCCGATTCCCCATGAAAAACCGAAAACACAGCAATAAACAATGCTGCCGGGAGGTGACGCGCGCAGCACTGACACAAGGTCCGGTACTGTGACAAAGGCAGCTATCACGGGAACAATGGCATAGGCCAGGGTATTGCCCACGTTCCAGTATGTTTCCCAGGCCCAGCCCCGTACTTTCCTGAAAGGAATGTAAAAACTCGCGGCGCAGAAAGCCCCGAGTGCATTGTAGAGAATACCAATAGCCAAAACCATACTGTTACGAAATTAGTTTTTTCATTCCATATCGGGATATCACCCGGACACGCAATCCGAATTGTTTGTCATGTGCTTCCGCCGCTGCTTTTCCGGGAACTTCTCGATAGCATACCGCAGCATCGTCCTCGGCATCTTCTGACAGTGCCGTTCCAGGAAGTCCTCCAGAACCGCCACGTCCCGCTTGCCGACCTCGCGGAGCATCCATCCGACCGCCTTGTGCATCAGGTCTTCGTGGTCATCAAGCAGCATGGCGGCGATTCCCAGCGTGTCATGGAACTCTCCGAGGCGGATGAAATGGAACGTCGCCAGCATGCTGATGCGCCGGTTCCACAGCCACGACGACTTGGCGAGCTGATAGAGCGGCCTGCGGCTTCTGGCGGCAAGGTGAGTTCCAACGATCCACGGGGCGGACAAGTCCACCAAGTCCCAGTTGTTGATGAACCGGGTGTTGGCAAGATAGAAGTCGTAGATTTGCTTCCCGGCCCTGGTGTCGGACTTGGCCGCCTGCATGACCAGAATGACCAGCGCTGCCAACCGCTCTTCATGGAATGGAGAATGGAGCAGAAATTCCACTTCGGCCAAGGGCAACCCCTTGAAATCCTTGGCGACCTTGCGGATCACCGGCACGCGCACACCGATGAAAACGTCACCTTCGCCGTATTGGCCTGGCCCGGTCTTGAAGAACCCGGCCAAGATGGCGGCGTCTTGATCATTCCCGAGAGATCGAAGGCGGGTTTGGAGGTCTGTCGCGGTCATCTGCCCTATCAGGATCATTTGTCAGACAAACTATCAGGAATCCAGTTGCGCTTGCGTGTCTCGCACCGGAGCGCGAGTCTCCAGACTCGCCGCCAATGAGCCGCCGCCTTCAACACAATCAATCAGCATGCGGGCGGAAACCCGCGTGCCGACAAAGCACGGCGTGCCGCTCATGATTTCCGGGTCTATCTTGACAACGCTCCATGTCTTCATGCCGGTATTCAAACCCACCTAGGCGCAAATGACAATCCTTCAATTTCAAACCCAACAACCGGGGATTCGGCAATCGCAGCGTATCTCATTGAACACCTGTCACCAGGACCGTAAGCACCCACAACTCATGGGTTTCCCGCAATAGCTGACACATCGGTGATGGGCCAAGCGCGACGCCTCCGCCGTCAAAAACTGGGTCGCCAGCAATCAAATCCCGGAAAGCGTCGCCCGCCGCTTCAATCGGTGATCCTTCTGTCCCCTGACTCTGAAACCCGATCAGAACGATCTAACATGATCAATGTCGCAGGACCAACCCCGGAAACACACGGAATTGTGCTCTTCAACCCCCATTTCCTCGCCCTCCGGACCGGCCACTGACTCTTCCATCGGATGAGTTCTTAGTTTGCCCTACAGTATTTTTTTGCCGCAAAAATGCGCAAGATTCGCAATAAGGTCAAGTTTTCCGGTCTTCTGTCTTCTGTCTTCAAGTCTTCTGTCTGAGGCGCAGCCTCGCTACTTTTGTGGTTTCTGTGCCTCTTTGCGGCTAACTGAATGTATTCCAACCTAGTGTGCCGGACGATAATTAGCTATACAGAACAGAATGCGCGTGTAAAATACGCGC
>CAISTY010000228.1 GCA_903888515.1 Akkermansiaceae bacterium
CACGAATCCGGCGATGCAGCGGTGGAAGACCACATCCGTGTATTTGCCCGCGTTCACATAACTCATGAAATTCGTCACCGTCGCCGGCGTGGCTGTGTCGAACAGGATGAAATCCATGTTGCCGAGGGTGGTGCTGACCCGAACGGCCGACTCCGCTTCCGGGTCGGTGAAAGTTCCGGCCAGCGCGGTGTCGCGGGTACCACCGGCCGTGCCGGACCACGCCGGAATGATGGTGCCAACAACCGGCGGTCCTACCGGCGGACGGACCCGGATATAAAACGTCTGATTCAGGGTACTGCCGGTGGTGAAGTGCACCGCATAATTCAAAGTATAATTCCCAACAGCCGGAAACACTCCGTTAAGCGTGCCTGTGCTGCTGTTGAATGTCAGCCCGGTCGCGTCTCCGGTCAGCGTGCGGGAACTCACCGTAGCCGCTGAAGTATGCGTGAAGGTATGGGCAAACGAACTGCCGGGCGTGCCGGATGTGCCGGTTTTGCTGGTCATGCTGGCTGGAATATCAACGGTGGCGAATGCCACGTTGGACTCGCCAAGGTAGAAACCACTCACATATGGCAGAACAACAAAAGCATAGGTTGTGCTCGGAGCGATCCATGGGCTGGTGATTTGATAAGTGGTGACATTTGCTCCAACAGCATCCAAGAACTGGTAATTACCTCCATCAGACATCCAGATTTCATAGCCCGCCACGTTTGGAACATTGGGCCATGAGAGGTTGAGGACCACCTGGCATTGGACCGGGCTGGCCGTGAGTGTGAAGACCCCGGTAGTGACGGCCGCTTCATTGGACGCATTCGACAATCCCGAACCATTATAGGCATATACCTTGAAGAGATAAGTCGTGTTCTTCAATCCTGCGTTCCATGCAACGCTGACCGTGTTGCCGGAGGATGCCTGTGTACCGGTGGGAATCGAGCCGGCATAAACAGATGATGTCCAGTTATCGGTGCTATAATAAAACCGCCACTCTGTCTCATCCGCCGAATTGTCAGTCCAACTGAGGCGAATCGACGCCCCACCCGCGCTAAAACCAATTCCCGCCGCGACGCAGTTCGTGGGTGCCGCCGGAACCGCCGCACGGGCCGGGGCCGACATGCCGGCGAAGGCCAGCAGGGCTAACAACCCACAACGCAGGACAACGATTTTTCCGGCATGAAAAGAACCCCACCCATCGCCGGTCACAAACGTCGTCCAGCACTCCGCCACCTGTCTTCCGATGCGGTTTTTGAAAAAGTAGGGTTGCGCGGGTCCAACGCCAAGCATGCCGGGGAAATATATTTTGCTCCCCACCCGTGTCAAACGGAGATTTGGAACGGATTGAGCACGTGGATGCCCAGACCTGCGAAATCCGCTTCGTTGCGGGTCACCAGAGTGAGATCGTGCGTCAGGACACTGGCGGCAAACAGGGCGTCCACTGCGGGCAGTGGGCTGACGGCTTGCAGCCGGCCCCAACATTCGGCAATGGCGGGAGTGACTTCGAGCAAGCGTTGCCGGAACGTGTGTTTCAGATTTGTGAGCCAATGCTCGAGAAGCCGGGCCTGCGAGGCATCTCTGGCAGCCAAGCGGTCGATGCCTTTGCGGATTTCCCCCAAGGTCATCACACTGAGGAAAAGCTCTTGGTTCCGCATGCCGAGCCACCACTGGTGCACCTCGGGTCGCATGCGCCCGGGACCCTTGCGGATCTCGCTGAGCACGTTGGTATCGAGCAGGTAGCCGGACATGTCAATCAGCTAACAGAGGTTGTTCCGTGCCCCGGTTTGGCAGTTCCCGTTCCCGCTCGAAGAGCGCATCCTCACCCGCATCCGGCATTTCGCTGAGCATTTGCCAGAAACTTTGGCGTTTTTCCGCGTGATCCGCCAGCAAGGCTTCACGCAAGATCCGCCGGTGTTCTTCTTCCACGGAAACGCCATGTTCGCCTGCCCGATGCTTCAGGTGGCGTACAATCTCGCTCTCCAGATTTCTGACAAGCAACTGTGCCATGGGGACAGCCTGCGATAGCAATGATAGCGAGTCAACTGGAAAAAAGGAGAAATTCTAGTCCTTGACGGCATCTGCGCAAGCACGCCTTGGCAGATTCCATGACACCCATTGCGGTTTGACGGGTGGCGATGGATCGTGCAATGTCCGCCGCGATGTCCAACCAGAAGCACGTGCTCTTCATTTGCACCGGCAACACCTGCCGCAGCCCGATGGCCGAGGGCTTGTTCCGCCTGGCCACCGCAGGACGCAAGGATTTCACGGTCAGCTCGGCCGGCATCGCCGCCGCCAAAGGTTCGCCCGCCAGCATGGAAACCCAAAACCTGCTGAAACAACGCGGGGCCTCGCTCGCTGACTTCAAAAGCCGTCCTGTTTCCGCCGCGCTTCTCAAGGCCGCCACCCATGTGTTTGTCATGACCGTAGGGCATCTCGCCGCCCTCGAAGCCCGCTTCCCCGAACACGCGGACAAATACTTCCTCACCCGGGAATTCGCCGGCATGACCAACAAACGCAGCGGTACCGACATCCCGGATCCGATCGGCATGGGCCCCGCCGCCTACGAGGAAGTCGCCAAAATCCTCGACGCCGCCATCCCCTCTATCATCGCCTATATCAATCAAACCTAGATCATTCCGAGCTTCATTTTTCCTTCTTCGGAGATCATTTCCTGATTCCACGCGGGGTCCCAAACGAGTTCCACCCGCGCGTCATCGATGCCCTCAATCATCATGATTTTCGCTTGGGCATCCGCAGCAATCACCGGCCCCATGCCACAACCGGGAGCGGTCAGCGTCATTTTCACCGTGACCACGGTCTGGCCGCCGATCTCTTCAATCCTACAATCGTAAACCAGCCCGAGATTCACGATGTCCACCGGGATTTCCGGATCATAGACGCCCTTGAGCTGACTCCACACCTGATCTTCGAGCGGCCCATCCCGCAGCATGACAGCGTCCGCCTGCTGGGTCTTGTCCTCGTCGACATTCACCCCCAGCGCGTCGGCATCCTGTGAGGAAATCCGCGCCAGCCCTTGGGAAGTCGCCACCGTGAAGGTGCCACCCAGCCGTTGCGTCAGATAAACCGCCGTCCCCGCCGGAAGATGGAGCGTGTCACCACTCGGGATCTGGATCGCGATGACTTCGCGCGTGAGCATGATTTCCTGCTGCATGCGCGAAGTTAAAACCAGCCATCTCCGCGCCGCAAGGGATGAGTTTCCTGAAAGAAAAATCCTCCCCAATGATCCCGCTTGCGAAAAATGTGCGATCATACCCGGTTAAAGATTGCATCATCAGGGGATTTTCCGCTTAACTTCATCATTCATGATGGAAACCGAACTCAGTCCAATCCACTCCTTGTCATCGGGACTTTGCGAAGATCCTAGCCGGATGGCCGCATCCCTGATCCGGCGCATGGCCAATGACGATCCCACGGCCTTGCTGGAATTGTACAGCATCTGGGGCCCGGTTTTCCTGGGGATTGCCACCCGGATGCTCGGTGACCCGCAGCAAGCCGAGGAAGTGGTGCAGGACACCTTTGTCCGCATCTGGAACGGCTCCGCCGACTACAATCCTCATCACTCACCTCCCCTTGTGTGGGCCTTCACGATGATGCGGGGGTATTGCATCGAGCGTCTCCACTCACGGAATCGCTCCAAAAAAGATGCTTCACGCGCCGTGCTCACCCCCCTTTCCACAGCATCGGAAAAATTCGAAAACCCGCGCGTGATGGCCGCAGATGACTACCGGCGCGTCAGGGCCGCATTGAACCAACTCGCCCCCGATGAACGCGGTTGCCTGGAACTCGCGGTTTTCCTGAAATATACCCATTCCGAAATCCTGAAACATCCTGATACTCCCATCGGTACCGTGAAAAACCAGTTGCGCCATGCCCTGAAAAAAATGCGCAACCAACTGTCCCGCTATGAACTCTGACCTCTACGACAGCGCCGCATGGCGCACCTTTGACATGCTGGATGCCGAGGAATCCGCCATCTTCGACGAGGCCATGCGCCATGACCCAGTCCTGCAAAGCGCCTACCTCGAAATGGACCGCCTCTCCGCAGCCATCGCCATCACTCAAACACCGCCGGTCAAACCAACCCCCGAACAAGTCCTGCAATTGCAGACCCGCCTGGGCCTCATCCCGCCTCAACGCTCCCACTTTTGGCCGACTTTCTCCGGCTGGGCCGCAGCAGCGGTGCTGGCCGTCCTCCTGACCCTCCACCTCACCGGTATCATTGATCGGATAGATTTGGGAATACCGGGGTTATCCGCCACTTCCCCTCCCCCACCCGATTCCGCCACCACGCACGACATCTTGTCTAACAGAACAACCCGCAACCTTCAGCAATCGTCAACCCCCGACGGCCACCTGCCAATCACGGGCACTCCCGGAGGCGGCAATAAACCGGAAAACAAAGCAAGCGCCAAGGTGGAAACCAAACGGCTCAACCAGGAAACCGAAGTGCTGCGCGATCATCTCGAGAATGTCCCGAATCACGACCGGGCGCTCTTTGAAGTTGTCCCCGGTATGGCATTGCCGATCATCATGACCATGGCCCCGCCGGGAGTGGCGGCAGCGGATCCCGCATTCTTCACCAAAAACGACGATCATTCCCCGATCACCACGATGCTCGGTGACGCTCTCACAGCCCTCACCGGACCCTCTGGCGGAAAATCCGTGGTTCCGCCCGCCGGACAGGCGGATCGTCCCACCTCACTGCACAAACTCCCGACCGCCGTCCCTATCTACGACGCGGCCCGGGATATAGGTACGCTGGTCGTCAGCAACCTGCCGCCCGCCGCCGAAGGCGAGACCTATAATCTCTGGGTAGCCACGGCAACAGGCGGACAACCCATCTATGTCGGAAGTCTGTCGGAAAGCAGCGCATCGGGTGCGGATTCATTCGATTTCAGCCTCGGCTCCACGATGGTTCTGCCCTCCGGCTTCATTCTCACCAAGGATCCACAAGATACACCCGCCTCCCCGTCGGAAACCAACACCGTCCTCCAAGGACCGCCATCCCCACCCCGCTGAGATTTCCCACCCGATGCCCTCATCCCATAATTTCCGGGATTGTCAGATCCCTTCATCCGGGCATATCTTCCCGGCCATCCCAATACCATGTGGTCCTTTTTGATCAAACACTGCCGGGATGGCATCGAAATCCTCTTCCTTGCCACCTGCATCTACCAGATTTACCGCGCCTTCCGTGCCACTCGCGGCGCGCAAATCCTCGTCGGACTCGGCACCCTCCTTGTGGTGATCACTCTCATCTCCACGATCTTCAAATTAGAGGTCATCAGTTGGATCTTCAAGGGCGCCGCCACCATTTTGACCTTCGCCCTGATCGTCATCTTCCAACCGGAACTGCGTACCGGCCTCGCCCGTCTCGGCAGCAACCGCCTCTTCTCATTCTACAGCCGCCGCCGCCTCGACTTCCTCGAACGCTTCGCCGACGCCGTCATCAATCTCTCGAAAAAACGCATCGGCGCTCTCTTCGCCATCCAACGCGACGTCAGCCTCAAGGAACAACTCGATACCGGCGTCGCTCTGGAAGCGCGTTTCTCCCCGGAACTCGCCATGGCTGTTTTCTTCCCGAAATCCCCGCTCCATGACGGCGGCATGATCATCGCCGACGACCGCGTCGCGGGTGCCGGCTGTGTGTTTCCCCTCACCGAACGCGAAATGAAGGATCGCTCGACCGGCCTGCGCCACCGCGCCGCCATCGGCCTCACCGAACGCACCGACGCCATCGCCGTGGTCGTCAGCGAGGAAACCGGCGGCATCTCGATCTGCGATAACGGTTTTCTCCAACGCAATCTAACCGAAAAGCAATTCCGCGAGAAAATCGCGGATATCTTCTTCTCCAGCAATTCATCCCATGAAACTGAATCTAACGAAAAACCGGACCGCAAAGATCCTCTCACTCCTGCTGGCGATCGCAATCTGGTTTCTCATTAAGCAAAACCTCGCGGAAAGCGAAAGGATGCTGGCAAAACCACCCCCGCGCGACAACCCGGTCATCGGAAAGTAGCTGCTGGAGCCTCCTGCTCCAGACCGTGCAGGGAGCGTCCCGCTCCTTCAATTCTCCGCCGCGCGCGGCAGCAGTTTGGCCACAATGCCTAACAGCACAACCACCACGCCGCCCAGCGCCAGCCACAACCAAGGAGATCCGGCGTCCACCGCACCTGGCCGCCGTGGGTCCGGGCGCAGCATCTCTTCCTCTCCAAGTCTCGCTGGCTGTTGGTCCGCTGCCAGTAATTCGTCGCGCACCAAGCGCAAATCGTATTGCGGGGGCGCGGCCTTGGCGTTTCCATAGTAAAGGAAAAGCGGCGCACTGTCTGTTAGCTTGGCGGTGATCGAAGGTGCCGCAAAGCGCACTGCCACCTCACCCACTGGAATCGGCGGATTGTCACCGTGGTCGGTTTCCAACACCAGCGTCCGTGGCAGGCGCTGGCCTCCCAGATTGAGAACCAGCGGAACATCGCCGCCACCGGATTTCGTCCAATTTGCCGCACCCGCGTTCTCTGTCCATGTGTTGCCAAGATCATCCTTGCGCTCGAAGGTCGCCACGAACCTGCGGGAAAACATCGGTGCCGACGAGCGGGCCGTTAGATCAACCGCTGGCAGCCCGTCCACCGGCAGCGATATTTTCCACCGCGCCAGCGACGGGCGTTTCGGATCCTGCGGGACAGTCATCATCGTGGGTTTCAGGTCTCGCATCACCGTGCCCGGTTTAACCAGATAGGGAATCTGCCGGTTATTCTGGACCAAGCGGAGATCACCGAGATCCAAGCGGCATCCGGCCAGTGTGAGCGCATCCAACTCAATCCCGATCACACCAGCTGACACAGAGTCAAGCGCACGGCGCCGGGTCCAATCCGTTAGGCCGATGTCAACGCCGGCGGGTTCCACACCGGGCAGTGGCGGCGCAGTCTGATAATCCGCCTTCGCCCGCAGCGGACCTGGCACAAGACGTTGACCGCCCGCTGCGGCCAGCACCCCGCGCAGGGGACTCAGATCATAATCCGGCGCTTTCGCCCCGGGGTTTCCGGTTAGAACCTGCCATGTGCCCGCCTGCCCCGCGTGAAATGCCATGACCGTGGGATAACACCGCAGCTTCGCACCCGTGATCGCCAACGGCGGACTGTCACCATTGCGGAACGTGGCCACCACATATCGGACGGGAAGCCGCCGGTAAACAGGCATCACAAGTTCCTCCGCGGAAACCCCGCCATCACCCGCCACCCGATAGAGCGTGCCTTGAGCGCAAACTTCCATGCGCGTCCCGCCATCCGCCGTGGGCGTGGAAAATGCCAGACTGCACGCGCGGCTGAAGATTGCATCGGGAATGGCAAACCGCAACTCCGCCACGTGCAGGTTGCGCCCCCCAAAATCCAGCGTCAACCGGGTTTGCCCGGAAACCTCCTCGCGCGTGCCTAACAATATCGGATGCTCGACACTTGGCGGTGCCTCTGCAACGGCAATCACCCGCAGGCCCGTGAACGGCACCGCCTGCGTCCGCCCGTCATCCATCGTGACACGCAAACCGTCCCATTGCCCCGCTGGTACCGGCAACCTCATGCGTTCCGCCCCACCGGATTGTCGGAAGATCACCTCGCTCGCCGCCAAGGATTGCCACTCGCCACCGCCCTTGCGTCCTTCGACGCCCACCGCCTTGAGAAACTCCCGCGCCGGGGAAACCAGATGAATGGCTTCGATCTCTTCGACGGTTCCAGAGGCGGCCTCGATCACCGTGGATCTGCCTGATAGAACCATCTTGAACCCCACCGCATCGCGCGCGCCTCCACCACGCCGGACCGGAACCTCGACAAGATACGGCGTCTCCACTCCGGCAGGCGAAACCACCCGCATATCTCCCAGATCCGCTCGCGCCGCATCCAACACCGGCGGCGGCACATCGAGCCGTACCATGCCGGCATTCACCACCTCCAACGGCGCTTCCCACTGCCACGCCGTCCGCTCTGCGGCCGGGGCCGCAAAAAGTATTCCCCCAGCCGCTAACAACAAAACTATCGGATGTTTCATGATGGCTTGGCTTGGTCAAAGAACCGTTGATAAAGAAACGATGCGATGAATGCGATGACCGCCACACCCACCAGCGCGCCGATGCGGAAAATGTTTTCGATCTCATGCATGTCAAAAAGAAACACCTTGAGCAAGGTCACCACCAGCAAACCAATGGCGGCGAAGCGCGCGTGCTTGGATTCTTTCCAGATCCCGATCCCTAACAATCCCAGCGCAAACAATCCCCAAGCGATGCTGTAGGTCATGTCGCGCGGGAAATTCCCGCCGAATCGGAACGCCACGCAGCGCTCGTCCGGATGTGTGAAATAGTCGGCAATCTCAATGTTGAGCAACAGGAATAACAATACCCCGCCCAACGCGAACAACACACCGCGTGGCTTGAACTCCTCCAATCTCCCGGCCGGATCCGTGAACCAGCGGGCGCCGAGAAACTGCGCCACCGCCACCACCCCGTAGGCATACAAATGCCAATTCAAAATCGCGGTGCCGCTGCGCGGGTAATCGGCGAACACCGCCGGATTGAATGTCAGGCGCACGAAGGAAATAACTAACAGCGCGAGTCCGGTGAGTTGCAACCCGGGATGTGGCACCCGCCGGAACAACCATAGCAGCAGCGCGCCTTCCATCGCCCAACTCACCGTCAGCCATTGGCGGTCGAACTGGATCGGAAACACCAGCGTGATGAACAACAGGGCGACTCCACCAAACCACGCCATCCGGCTTCGGTTGTTAGAATCCATGCCCGGAACCGCCCGGATCACCGCCAACAGCGCGATGATTGCCGGCACGGAAAACGCCAGTGGAACCAAGCCCATCATCTCATTCGGCCACGCCCGTTTCACCAAATCATGAACCAACAGGAAATGGCCCACCCCCGAGAGCGCACTGGCAATCCACGGCGCGGCCTGACCGGTACACGCTTTGCGGAACACAAACGGAAACACCAGAAACAACGCATAAAATCCCAGATACCACGACAGCCCCACCAGCGGGGCCTCCACCCGGAAATGATGCGCGTGCCAAACGGCCTCCACCGCGAGCGTGGCGATCAGCGCCGCCAGCACGAGCAGTCCTTGTTTGCCGAAAACCGCCATTCCTGATAGAAGGACTACCATCAACAACGCCACCCCGAACACCGGCGATGGGTTGGCCACCGGCAGTTGCAACAACGCGAGGATCAACAACCCGAATGGCAGCAACCCGGAACACACCGGCAACATCGCCGCCACTGGCATTTCAGGTGATGGCTCTTCTCCATCCGCCGGTTTTCCGCGATGGAGCCACCTGCCGGCCACCGCAAAGACCGCCGCAAAACCGGTGACCACCCACAAAAACGGCATCAGCGAAGCCACCTGTGCCGGAACCCGCAACAACCACAGCGCGGCCACACCCATCGTCAACACCAACGAAACCAGCACCGGAATCACCGCTCCTGTCGCCACCGCCAATACAATAACTAACAAATCGGCCATCAGGATGGCCGCCCAGATGACCATCGGCACCGGCGACAGGTGGAACAACGGCAACAACATCATCAACAGCACCAACGGCGCAAACCACGGCCCGGCCTGCAGCGGCAGCACCGCCGGGCTATCGGACACGCGCCGGGCAAGCACCACCGGCACCACCGCGTGCAACGCGCCAAATATCAGATAGAGCGCCAGCGCCCCGGTCAGGTTCTCCGTCGTCAAATACGCCATCGACCACAAGGCCAGATGGAGGAATGCCAGGCCGGCCGCCACCACCTGCGCAGCCCCCCATTGCGGGCGTACCGCCACCACCGCAATCACCGCGAGTTGGATCAGCAGGACGAATCCATACAACTGGAAATACCTCCCCGCCACTTGCTCGAACGTCAGCATCGCGAAGGCGAACAACATCGCCGCCCCCGCCAATCCCAACACCGCGCCCGCGCAGTGCTCATCCATCTCCCGTCGCCGCTGGTTGAGCCACACGCCTGCTAGAAACATGGCCATGAAAAACACCGCAATACCCATCGGAATCAAGGTCTTCGGATCCTCGAAATACCGGCCGCGGGTGAAGAATTCATCATACCACCCGATCTGCATCAGCACCGTGCCGGCGGCGGCGGCACTCGTCAGGAAGCGCCAGCGACCATGCCGGGAAGCCGCTAACAGGCCGATATCCAACAGCGCGATGTAACCGAAAAGCCCGAGTACGTTGTCGCGTCCGGTATGGACCAGCACCGGCGTTAGAAACCCGCCGAGCATCCCGAGCACCGCCACCACCAGCGCGTCGAGCCGCACCGCCACCAGAAAAGCCACGAACGTGATCAAACCCATCAATCCGAACGTGAACCCCGGACCGAACGCCGGAAAGTGATAGACAGCGTGCGCCGCGAATGTCACCCCGTAAAGAATCAGCACCCCGGTCGCACAAAACGCCTGCGCCAGCACCCGGTACCGCGCATGCCGATGCGTCACCAAACCCCCGGCTAACAACCCGGTACCGGTCACAAACCCCAGCGCGATGCGTACCGCCGGCGGAATCAAGTTGTTTTCAAACGCATATTTGACGAAAAAGATCACCCCGAAAAACATCGCTACCCCGCCCAGCCACGCAAACATCTTCACGCCCATGAAGCGCTCCAGCGAAAATTCCTCCTGCGGCTCTTGCGGCGGGACCTCGCGCTCCTCCACCTGCCCCGGCAGCGGAACCTGCCCGGCTTCCCCATCTTCCGTCGCAAATGTCACCCGAGCCACCGGCCGCAGTAATGGCGGCGGCAGTGGCGGCGGCGGCGGCTGCGGCGGCGGAATTGCATCGGCGGCCTCTGCCCGCTCTTCACGCTCTGTCAAACCTCCAGGAATGCCGGCCAATTCCTCCTCCTCTGCCGCTGCGGGTGCATCGACTGGCTCCGGTTCTGGCAGATCAGTACCGCGCCGGCCGCGCATCATCCCACGTTCTAACAAAACAAAACGCTCCTGCAACGCCCGCAGTTGCTCGCATGCCGCCGCGGCTTCTCTAGCGGCATTAGCCGCCTTCACCACTGCCACGATCGGCCCGATAATCACCCAAATCACCAATAAAACCAACAGAATGATGAGGCCTTCCATGAGATTGCCAAAACCTCTAAACAAACCCTAACCCCATGGCGAGCTAAAAATAAGGAGTCGCGATGACGTAATTGGTGACCACTTCGATTGCACGGCGGCCAACCCCAATCACAAATTCTGATAAGGCATCGAAAACGTATCCCCGTTCTCGATGGTGCCGAATTCCATACCTTTGTTGAACCAGCGCATCCGTTGTGCCGAAGTCCCGTGCGTGAACGCATGCGGCACCACGCGACCCTGCGCCTTCTTCTGAATCGCATCATCGCCTATCGCATTCGCCGCCCGCATCGCCTCCTCGATGTCGCCGTGTTGCAGATACTTCCGCGAGTGGTTTGCCCACAGTCCGGCATAATAATCCGCCTGAAGTTCCAGTCGCACCGAGAATTCATTGTAATCCGGCCGCCCCTGCAACGCGGCCACCTTGTCCGAGATTCCCAACAGTTTCTGGACATGATGACCCACCTCTTGGGCGAAATCCCCCGGTGAGTTGAAGGTCCGCGCCAACTCGTCATCTATGGTTGTTGCATGCTTTCGAGGAGATCCTGGAGCGGTTGTTGGTTCACGTTGATGAGGCCTTGCTGGGGACGGTCAATGTCGGCGATCAGCGTGATGACCACGCCGATCATCAAGGGAAAGACCCACTGACTGAAGGCGAAGCGCGTGCCGCCGGTGCCGCTGCCGTAGCCGCTGGCCCAGGCCCCGCATCCGGCCACCAACATCAGCAGCAACCACACCGCACCAGGCACATGGTTGAGCAGCGCCGCCTTGTGACTGGAGTCAAAGTCGATGGTTTCATTGAGAGTGGTGACGAAACTCACAGTAACCGGCGTGGGTTTCCCGGCGACGGCGGCGTCTGCGTGCGCCCACAACGCGTTGAGGATTTCCGCAATCTCCGCACGCGAACGCATGGTGGCCTCGCGCGTGGTGGCCACCCCGGAATCTGCCAATTTCAAACGGGTATAGCGCTTGAGCAGATCCTTCACCTCCTGCTTGTGCGGAGCGGGCAGAAAATCGGCGCGCAGCCAGGTGGTGCCGATGGAGTTCGCCTCATCGACCACCAGCGAGCGGCGCACATCATAGCGGCCGACGGCCATCGCGAAGCTGAACCCCAGCAGCAAACCTAACAACCCAAGCACCGACCCCTGCACCACGCCGCCCTGGTTTTCCGCCGCCTTGGGATTGTTCCTCCGGGACGCGAGACCGAAGCGGCAACCCGCCTCGGCGAGCGCGAGCAATAACAAAGTAACGATTCCGAAGACCGCCCACTGGTTGGCGAATAGATTAAGGAGGATTCTATCGAGCATGGGGCTGGGCGAAAGTGTTACGCTTCAGATCGGAAATTGCAAACCCCTAAACCGGCGCCAGCCATTGGCCAGGACGTCTGGGGTCGTGGCGGGTGCCGGCCGTCGGAAGCGGCCGGAGCGGAATTCCGCTCCGGCCCGGGAGTATGCATCAGCTCTTCTTGAATTCCAAGCCGGGATCGCCTTCGGGCGCGCCGATGAGGACGAATTTCAGCTCCTTGTCATTCTTGAGGGTGACTTCGGATACCATTTGCGAATCGTCCGAGGTCAGGACTAACAAGCCCTTGTCATTGAGGCCGTAAGTGCCCTTCAGATCGGAGGACTTGCCGCCGTTCATATAGTTCCAGGTATAGTTGCCGTCCGGTGTCATGGTAAAGGTGACCTTGCCGTCCTTGCCGCGGTCACTGACCCAGATGCCCACGAGTTGGTCGGCCGGAACGGGCGCGGGCCTGGCGGGCGGTGCGGCATCGGACTCGCCGCCATCGGGGATGGAGGATTTCGTCAGGTCGCGCAGTTGGCGCGAGATCGAATCGGCCGGTTGCAGTTCGCTGGCTTTGGCAAATTGTTCATAGGCCTTGTCCATGTGGCCGCACACCATGTACTGGTATCCTAACAGGAACCGGGCATCCGCCTTGGAGGGCGATTTTTTCACGTAGGACTCGAGTTTGCGCAGTTGGTCGTTATAGGTTTCCGAGCCGTTGTAGAACCCGATCATCGTGTCCCAGCCCCAGCCGGGACCGGAGGCAAGCACGGAATTGAGCACGCCGGCGGCGTCCGCATACTTGCCGAGGGCGAAGAACACCAGCGCTCGGTATTCGTGCAGCGTCACGTCGCCGGGAGTGTAAGCGATCGCCTCGTCCACCGCCTTGGAGGCGGCGAGGTAGTCGCCCTGCCTGAAGGCGGCGCGGGACTGCTCGAGCACCTCGCTGGACTTGGTTTCGGCGAGGTGGGTCGCCGCTTCGTCACCCGGCGGGTTGGCGGCGGCGCTCACTGAAACGGGCTCGGTATAGCTGATCGTGGACTTCGATCCGCCTGACTGCACGGGTGGTGCCGGATAGGGATTCCGATAGGACTGGTATCCCATGTCGTAGATCAGGTTGCCAAGGCTCCACACGCCGATGCCCCACATGAAGCCCGAGGCGAAATCATCGTCATCGTCGTCATACCAATGGTTGTGATGGTATTCACGACCACATATGCCAGTGCGAAAGTGAACAGAAACTCAGCCACGAAAGCCGCCGGGACGTTATGGATCTCCATCGGCGTGCCGCTCTTGCCGACCAGCCAGACCGCCACGACGGCGGCCACGATGCCCGCAGCCACTTGGGCGATCCAATAGGGAACGACGTCCTTGGCTGCGCACCGACCGCGGATGAACACGGCCAAGGTGACCGCCGGATTGTAGTGTCCGCCCGAGACATGGCCACCGGCGAAGATCATGACCATCAGCGCGGCCCCGATGGCGATAGGTGGAATGACCCCGGCATTGCCAGGAATGACCGTGCAGCCGATGGTGAGCACGAGGAAAAACGTGCCGATGAATTCAGTGATGTATTTTTTCATGATGGTTTGCTGAGGTTGTGGATTGGTAGTGTGCTATTTCTTCAAATAGACAATTGTCGTTTTGCCGATGGTGCCGTTATAGGCGAACGGTGCCTGGTCGTAATAATCAAGCGAGACGGGCGAATCGAGGTCGCATCCGATATCGAAGGTCGCGTTGCTGGTGAAGTGTAGCGACATGGCGGCCGGCACTCGCCCCTGAGCGACCTCCTTGCCATTGACCTTCAGTGTGACGTCCATCGGTCCGCCAATCTTGGCTGTTAGTTTGGATTCCACTTCGACCTTCACTTTGCCGACCGGCAGCTTGTCCTTTGATTTCAGCTTGGTGCGCTGGACTTCAAAGAGGTTGAACTCGTAGCAAAGGAAACCATCCTTCACATAACAGGTGACACCGCCGGAAAAACCCGCCAGCGCATAGAGCACGCCGTTCGCATTCTCGGGCACGTCCAATTCCATGGTCACCAGGCTGTCCACTTTGCCCAGTTTGGGTGCGGTGGATTCCGGCATGCGGGTGATGGGGGCATCGAAGGTCCATTCGGTGAGAGTGGAAGCGGGCGCGTCCTCGGGATGGAACATCGCGGTGGACCACAAGCCGCCGCCGATGGGCAGGTTCTTGTTCTTGGTGGATTCTAGCAGGAAGAGCAGTTTCATTTCCTCAAGCTTTTTCGGATTCGCAGCAGCGAGGTCGTCCGCCTGGCTCCAGTCCTCATCGAGGTTGTAGAGTTCCCATTTGTCCGTTAGAGGCGACCATTCCCTGACACCTTTCGGCATCCCGCCCACCCATGGCTCGCGCGGGCCGGGGGCGCTGGCAAACCAACCGTCATGATAGATGCCGCGGCTGGCCATGATGTCGAAAAACTGGGTCTTGCGCGTCCCCGGTGCCTTGGCATCGTCGAACGCATAGACCATGCTGACCCCGGCGATCGGGTCCTGCTCGAAGCCGTTCACCACCTTCGGCGGGGTGATTTTTGTGAGTTCGTAAATCGTCGGCACGATGTCGATGACGTGGTGGAACTGCGGCCGCGCGGTCGGGTCCGCCTTGATGCGCTTGGGCCAGGAGACAGCCATCGGCTGGCGGGTGCCGCCGAAGTGGGCGGCGACGAGCTTGGTGGATTTGTATGGGGTGCTGCCTGCCCACGCCCAGCCGGCGTGATACATGTTGTCGGTCTTCGGACCGCCGAGGGCGTCGAGGCCGCCGAGTTCCTTCAGCGCCTCAAGGTGCTGTGAGATTTTTGTTGGAATTCCGTTCTGCGCGAGCTGCTCGCTGATGGTGCCATACAGACCTTCGGAAGAGGAACCGTTGTCGCCCCAGATGTAGAAAATCAGCGTGTTGTCTAACTTTCCTTCCTTCTCGATTTCATCAATCACCCGGCCGGCATTGTAGTCAGCGTGCTCGGTGAAACCGGCGAAGACTTCCATCAAGCGGCGCTGGAACGGCTTTTCATCCTCGGGAATGGAATCCCACGATGCCATCGATTCTGGGCGTGGCGTGAGTTTCGCGTTCTGCGGAATCCAGCCTTTCGCCTTGGCATTTGCAAAGACGCGTTCGCGATACTTGTCCCAACCGTCGTCGAATTTGCCCTTATATTTGTCGGCCCATTCCTTCATCACCTGATGCGGTCCATGCGATGCGCCCGGCGCCCAATACATGAAAAACGGTTTATCCGGCGCGTAGGCCTTCTGTTCGCGGAGCCAGTTGATGGCGTCCGCCGCGATGTCGTCGGTGAGGTGATAGCCCTTGGGCAGATGTGTGGTGACCGGGGAGGTGTTGCGCGTCAGGGTTGGTTCATACTGCGAGGCTTCACCTGCTAGAAACCCGTAGAAATACTCGAAGCCATAGCCTGTCGGCCAGTAGTCGAACGGTCCCTTGGACGTGATCTGTTCCTCGGGCGTGTTGTGCCATTTGCCCCAGACACCGGTGTTGTAGCCGTAGTCCTTGAGCACCTCGACGACGGTGGCGGACGACTTCGGGATGACGCCGCTGAAGCCGTCGAAGTCATTGGCAATCGCTGCGATCTGGCCATTGCCGACGAACGTGTGATTGCGCCCGGTGAGCAGCGATGCCCGCGTGGGCGAACACATCGCGGTGGAGTGGAAGCGGTTGAAGGACACGCCCATTTTCGCCACCCGGTCCAGCGTCGGGGTGTGGATCTCGCCGCCGTAGGTTGATGGCGTGGCCGGCCCCACGTCGTCCATCAGGATGATCAGGATGTTAGGCGCGCCGGCGACCAGGCGCTTCGGCTCGACGCGCTTCTTGTAAGTGGAATCCTGGATCGTTAGACCCGGAGTGGAACCGGAAGGCGCGGGCGGGAAGGGCAGGATTTCCTGCGCCCTGGCGGGCGGCGCGAAGAACGAACCGAGTGCCAGTCCTAAAGCGGAAAGAAGCTTGGTTTTCATGAGTGTGTCTGCGTTTGAGGTGTTTTGAACAACTGAAAATGGGTGAGTCCGGTGGCAAACCATGCGTTTCCCACCGGGCTGGTGGAATCACTGCTGCGGGCGGATCTTGAGGATCTGCGCTTGGATGCCTTCGAGGGTCTTGCCAAACTGCGCGCTGAGGCCGAGTTGGCGGATGGGGAATTCCTTGAACGACTCCAAATGTTGTCCGGCAATGCCGACGATGGGCGTAAGCACCCAGGTCTTGCGTTCCGCATACTGGCGGTTGACATCGCCGGTCTGCCGTTCAAAGGGGTCCATGCGAAGATTGGTAATCAACGGGCGGCCGAGGTTAACCAGCGGGTCATCCCAGTGACCGCCTTCCTTGATCGAAAAGCTGATCTTAAACGAATCATAGCGGATCGCGGTAAGCACCGTCTCGTCATAGTAGAAGACGAACTTGCGGGCGGACTTGTCGCTCTTGCCCGTGAAGAATGTGGTCTGGTCATAGCCGTCGAGATGCACCTTATAAGCCTTGCCATTGAATTCAGCGCCCTTCCTAAGCTTCTGCACGACGTCAGGCTCACCACCGGCCGCCGCGAGTGTGGGCAGAAGGTCCGTCATGTCGACGATTTCGCTGGAAACGCGGCCACCTGGAGCACCTGGCCAGCGGATCATGCATGGGGCGCGCACGCCACCTTCCCATGTCGTGCCCTTATCACCGCGGAACGGGCTGGTGCCGCCTTCGGGCCACATGTATTGATAGGCGCCGTTGTCGGTCACATAGATAACGATCGTGTTGTTCGCGAGGCCGGTTTCATCGAGTTTGGCGAGGATCTGCCCGACATGACCGTCATGCTCGGCGAGGGCGTCGCCATAGACATCCTCGCGCCCTGCGCGGGACTTGCCGCGCACGCCGTCCTTGAAGTGGAAGAACACATGAAGGCGGGCCGAGCAATGCCAGAGGAGGAACGGCTTCTTGTCCTTGGCCTTGCGGTTGAGGAAATCGAGCGACTTGGCGACGATTTCATCGTCGAAGGTTTCCATGCGCTTGGTGGTCAGCGGTCCTTCGTCCTTGGTCGGGCCGTCGGCGGTGCCGGAAACGACGCCGCGCGGATCGAACTTCTTGCGGAACTCGGGATTGGTCGGACGATCCGGGTCCTCCAGATCCTCGTTGCCGTTGAGGTGATAGAGATTGCCGAAATACTCGTCGAAGCCGTGGCGGTGCGGCAGGTGTTCCTCGAGATCGCCGAGGTGGTTCTTACCAAACTGGGCCGTGGAGTACCCCTTTGACTTGAGAATCTCAGCGAGAGTGATGTCTTCCTTCTGCAATCCCGCAGGCGATCCCGGTGTGCCCACCGTGGTCAGGCCGGTGCGAACCGGAAGCTGGCCGGTAAGGAAGGCGGCGCGTCCCGCCGTGCAGCTTGGCTGGGCGTAGAACGAGGTGAGCCGGATGCCCTCCTTGCCGATGCGATCGATGTTGGGTGTCGGCACGCCCATGATGTCGCCGCCATAGGACGCGACATTCATCCAGCCGACGTCGTCGGCCATGATGACGAGGATGTTCGGCTGATCCGCAGCATGGACGGATGCCGCATTGAGCATGCCACAAAGGGCTGCAAATGGTATAATTTTTATTTTCATAGGATTGTGGGATGGAGATGGAATAATTAGGTGAAGACTGGGGTTCAAAATCAGAATTGACAGACGAATTTCAGCCAGAAGAAATCGCCCTGCGTCCGGTTCTTTGTAGTTAGTTCGGGCAGCCAGCGCGCTTCCACGACCAGGTTGGTTTGCTCGGAGGGAAGGATGTAGGTCAGCGTGGGTCCGACGCCGAGCGTGCGAGCTTCGAAGCCCCCGAGCTTCGCACCCGAGCCGCCATCGCCGGTGACTTGATCATAAACAAAGGCGTTCGCACCGACACCGAGAAAACCTTTGCCGACGGGAAGGAGTTGCTGCACGCTTGCATCAAGGTGCCACACGGAACCACTCTGATAGTTGGTGTCATTGTTTTCCGTGTTGAGCGTGATCCCCGTGAAGATCGCGCAGTTGAATCCGTTCTTCGAGTTGTTATAAGAAACACCCAGCGTGGGATCGAACGTCCAGTAGTTGAGACCGGTGTTGGCGAGACGTCCGGTTTCATAGTCGCCGGTGGGGGCGTAGATGGGAAGCATGGCGTTGAATTGCCAATAATCCTTTTTCCATGCCATCATGACCGGAACGAGAGTCATGTCTCCAAATCCGTCCTCGGAGTCCGAACGGTGTAGCGTCCCAAGCGGTGTTGTGATGCTGGCATCCACTTGCATCCAAACGTAAGGGGCATAGGCCGCCACACTGTAGTGCGCACCGAGAACTTCCTCCTCAAAAGTGTAAACACCGCCCAGGATGAAGGCATCACTCGTGGCATCCAGCCCACCGGCGAGGAGCCCGCCAACCGGAATCGGACGGAAGACAAAGGCATCTCCTTCGTAGTGGAGATAGATAGGTTCAATGACCCAACCCGCCTTGGTCGGAGGCAGATCTATCAAAGTAGCCGCCCCGCCCGGAACATAGTGACCTGTTCCTCCTTCTTCAGCCTGCATCGGCAAAGTGGTCACGATGATGGCGACCAACGTGTAGGTTCGGATGGCAAATGTTGATTTCATGTCGCTTCGTTAGAATGTCGGAAACAGGGCGGTGAAGGTGAACGTGAGCGACCACTCGTCGAGGCCGCGGTCGTTCTTGAGGTTGTATTGGGGATTGATGGCGAAACGGGTGGGCAGGCCACCGAGTTTCACGACCTTGCCAAGCTGGAAGCCTATGGGCAAATTCAGCCAGCGTGAGGTTTCCCAATCGTAGGTGAACTGGAGGTCGCCCGCGCTGAGCGACCAGCCGTCGCCGAGTTGATAGGCGATGACCGGCTGGATCTGGGTGACGGCGGTGTTGCGCCAGAAGACATTCTGGGTGAACAGCCCGGCGCTGAACTTCTTGTTCACCTGCCAGACGCCGCCGATGGCCGGGCCGATGACAAACTCGTCGAGAGCGTCGCCGGTGGTGTCGAAGCTCATCACCGGACCGATGCCCCAGCGACCCCACTTCTCGTTGAACACGACCAGGTCAAACAGCGAGATCGGGCCGCAGCCTTCGTCGCCGCGGCCATCCAACTGATAGGGCACGGTGGCGCGGAGAATGTTCGGGTGACCGAGAAACGTGAACGGGATCACCGGACGGAACTGGAAGGTGAAACGATCATCCGGCTGGCCGGGAATCCCAGCACCGTAGAAATCACCCACGTAGATGCCCTGGAAATTCAGCGCCATCAGCGAGGCGGTCGGGTCGGTGGCCTGGCGCGAGAGCTCGGTGTTGTCCTCGGCGGCACGCGCCATGCCGGTGGCGGCCACGATAGCAATAAACAAGGTTCTTTTATTCATGATTCAGGGTGGTCAGGGTCGGTGTGGATTGTAGGCATGGGGGCATGGAAACCATCGGGGGCGGAAACAAATAGAGGCTGGAATCTGAGTCAAAAAATGGGAAAACCGGGTGCAGGTGCGAAAATCGCTTGTATTCCTAGCCGCTTTTCGTTCCCATTTCCAAGGAAATCACTATGCAATTTCGGCGGATGTTGCCGGAATCCCTGGCAACTTTCCCACCTTACCGCCGCCCGTGATCCCGCAAGCGCTCCATCTTTCCTTCTCCGACTGCGAGGGTTTCAAGGATCTGGTGAAGCACGACGACGTGGAAATCACCCAAGTCCAGCCGGGCAGGTTTGCCAATTCGGTGTCGCTGATTCCGTTGGAGCACATGATGTTCCGCTACGGCAAGAAAGACACTCCCTGGATTTCCACCGGCACGGCCGAGCCAGGCCACATTTCGCTGCTGGTGGACCTGAATTACCGGATTCTGCCGACCGTCAACGGTCTGCGTCAGGAAGGGCGGCCGTTTGTCCAGCTCTACGGCGGAGGGGCGGAACATTGCACCGTGGCCCACGATCCCGGCGAATTCGCGTTCGTACCCATCCCCATCCCGATTCTGGAACAAGCCTTGCAGCGCTTGGGCATCGACGTGCTCCCGGTCAGCTCAGGCCGCATGACGGCCATCCATGCGGACGACGAGACCTTCCGTCAGCTCAATGATACCTTCCAAGGGCTGCGGACCAGCGCCGAGAACTCTCCCGAGTTGTTCTTGTCCCAAGAGGTGCGCCGGACCGTCGAGCGGGAACTGCTCACGCGCCTGGCGTTGGTGATCGAACGGGCGGGATCCACACCCGTCTACAGCCAACCGCGGAACGTCCGCATGAGTGTTTTGCGCAAAGCCAGGGAGTTTCTCGATGCCAAGGCCCACACTCCGGTGTATCTAGCAGAACTCTGTGGCGCGGTTGGCGTGCCGGAACGAACCCTCCGTGACACGTTTCAAACCATGCTCGGTGTCAGCCCGCTGAAGTATCTCTAACTCCGGCGCATGCGCCAGGCCCGCGCCACCCTGCAGCAGGCAAACAAAGACAACCATAGCGTCAAATCGATCGCCCTCGACAGCGGCTTCTGGGAACTCGGACGTTTCGCCGTGGAATACAAGCGCTTGTTCGGGGAATCGCCTTCCGAAACCCTGGCAGCCTCATCCCGGTGAGGCGGACGGCATCGAGGAACTCGCCGAACCAATCGGCGTGGGAGTCACCGCTTGGGCCGCCGTATGCCCGGCGGATGCCCTTTTCCAGTATCTGATTCGCGGGCAGCCTGACTGACTGGCATCCTAATCATCCCGGGAAAACAGGCGAGCGATGTGTATGGTTATATCTATCCGCGCATGATCCCCTTTTTTGAGGAATACATGGATCCTTCCAACCCCTTCTGTTTTAGTGTGTTTTCGTGGTTCCTATCTCGGAATTCCGGTTCAATGGATCAAGGCGGTGATCGAAAAAGACGCTTGTTATCGATCAATCCGGATTTACAATTGATCGATACCGGATGCCTCAATCGCTCAAATCATGGAACTGGCAGCTTTCCGATTGGCCGAATTTTCGCCATGACGAGAGCCGTCTTCGACCGTTGGAGGGAGAATTTCTCCGTCGATCCGGGGTGCATGTGGGTGCGATTTCCCACCTCGGAAAGGATGACAGGGAAAGCCTGAGGGAGGAGATGCTTGGCGACGAAGCCCTTCTAACATCGAAGATCGAGGGCGAGTTATTGAATCGTGACAGCCTGCAATCATCGATTCGGAGGCTCTTCGGATTGGCCGGTGACGAGCGAAAAGCGAGCCCTGCGGAGACGGGGATCGCGGAACTGCAAGTCGATGTTTACCGGAATTTTGACCTGCCGCTTACGGCCGGGAAATTGTTCGATTGGCATCGCATGGTGATGCGGGGGCGGTGGGATTTGCAAACCGTGGGCGGCTACCGGCGGCACGAGAAACCGATGAGGATCGTCTCGGGACCCGTGCATGACCCGGTGGTGCATTTCGAGGCCCCTCCGGCATGCGCAGTGGACGCCGAAATGCGTCAATTCATCGAATGGTTCAACCGTCCGCTCGGGTCCCTGACCGGCCTTGCGCGGGCGGGGGCCGCCCACTTGTATTTCGAGTCCATCCATCCCTTCGAAGACGGCAATGGCAGGATCGGACGGGCGCTCGCGGAAATGGCGCTTTCGCAAGCTTGCGGCCAACCGACCTTGATCGCACTGTCATCCGTCTTGGAAAAACGGCGCGGGCGTTATTACGAGGCATTGGGCGTCGCCAGTCGGTCTAACGAAATCACCGACTGGCTGGAGTTTTTCGCAACGATGGTCTTGGAGGCCCAGGAACTCAGTCTCAGGCGAGTCGAATTCCTGATTCAAAAGGCCAGGTTTTTCGACCGCTATCGCGACCGCCTGAATCCCCGTCAGGAAAAGGTGGTTCTGCGGGTGTTCCGCGAGGGCCTTGATGGCTTCAAGGGTGGACTCCGTTCGCAGAACTACGTCAGCATCACGCTGTGTTCCACTGCCACTGCGACGCGGGATCTGGCGAAACTGGTGGAGTTGGGAGCGCTGATCCGCACCGGCGAACGGAAACACGCGCGATATTCATTGGCCTTGGTGGGAGTGTGATCAAGGCCGGTCCCCCGGGCCTCGCGCAGAAGGATGTCTGAACTCCTACAGCCCCATCCGCAAGTGTCACGTTATTTTTCAGAAGAGGTATTATTTCACCGCCACGTGATCGATGAGCCGCACGTCGCCGTAAAACACCGCCGCCGCTAACACCGCCGGGCGTGTTAGGGTGGTCACCGGTTGCAGGGTTTCCGCATCGACCAGTTCCAGATAATCGATTCGGGCCAGTGGCGAGGCCTCGATTCCCGCGCGGGCCGCAGCAAGGATGTCCGCCACCCCGCCCAGCTTCATCGCATCCGTTAGAGCACGGTGGATGCGCGGCGCGTCGGCACGCTGCTTGTCCGTTAGGCGCGCGTTGCGCGAGGACATCGCCAGGCCGTCGGACTCCCGTACCGTCGGGCATGCGAGAATCTCCACCGGCACGTCCAAATCCCTGACCATCCGCCGGATCACAGCTAACTGTTGGAAATCCTTCTCGCCGAACACCGCCGCATGACAGCCACTCAACAGGAATAATTTCAAAACCACCGTGCAGACACCGTCGAAATGCCCGGGCCGCGCGGCCCCGCACAACCCGCGCGACAACAACGACTCGCTCACCGTCACCGAGCGGTCGGAAAAATACATCGCCCCCGCATCCGGCGCGAATACCACGTCCACCCCTGCGGCCCGGCATTGCTCAAGGTCGCTTGCCATCGGCCGCGGATAGGCCTCCAGATCGTCGCTCCGGTCGAACTGAATGGGATTCACAAAAATCGAAACCACCACCGACCCCGCCGGCCCCGCCGCTTCCCGCGCCCGCTTCACCAACTCGAGATGCCCGTGATGCAGCGCCCCCATCGTCGGCACCAACACCCGCCGCCCCGCCACGCCGCCATATTCCATCAGCAACTCTCTCAACTCCACTCCCGTCGCAACCACCTGCATGCCATCACCCTGACATGCCACCTCCCCTGCCGCAACCCGCAAATACCCTTGCACGTCACCCGCTTCTGCTGCCACCGCAACGTCAAACGATTCCTGAAGACAGATCAAGATGCGGGGCCGCCGGACCAATAACGGCGACCCCGCACAGTGCTGGAGAAAACCCGATAACTCCAGCTTTTTTGTCGCAGCGCGGCAGGTACACCAAACCTCAGGAAACCTTCCGCGCATGACATTCAACACCCCTCCACGTAGCAAGTCGCACAAAGATTTTCGGATTATTTGAAACAAGCACTTGCGCGACCCCGAAAATCATGGAATTCGTACGACGTGACGTCCCGTAACCCTTTGTCTGCCCGATCCCATGCGTGAAACCCTCATTGTCATCGGTTTGGTCGTGCTCGCCGTGGCCCTGCGAACCGCTTACACTCCTTTTTTACGCAAACTCGGTGCTTTCACGTTTCTCGCCGCCACTTTCTGCCTGCTCTACTTCCTGACATACAGCATCGTCGCAGGACTCTGCGGCATCGCCCTCTGGTTGTTCCTGCCATGGGTCGAACTGCTCACCCGCATCCGCCAGATGCGCCTGCCGCTCGAAAACCACCTGAGCCAACTGCCTATCCCCAATCCGGCCTTTTTCCCCAACGCCACCGAAGCCGCCACCGCCATGAACGAAGCAGGCTTCGAACACGTCTCGGATTGCGGTTGGGAATGGGACGGCATGCACCAGTATTTCCGCCTCTTCTGGCACCCTGAAGAACGCGCCGTCGCCGCCGTCTGCCTCTGCGAACAAAGCGACGTCGCTTTCGCCTTCATTTCAATCACCTCGGTCGATAGCTCCGGCATCACCTGGCGCACCACCAATTTCCCGTTCGCCACAACCCTCCGGTGCCCGCCCGACGTGCGTTGGAACCACGTCCCCTGCCGACGGAATTGTTTCCATCAAATCCTGCGCGACCACCGCGAATATCTCAGCCGTGCCCATGTCCCGGAGGATCATCTCCAAATGCCGGATCCGGATGAAATCGAAGCATCCATCGAACGCGAAATCCGCAAACAAATCGATCACAACCTCGCCATCGGCATCATCCGCCTCACCGGCAACACCCACTTCCGGTATTCCAAACGCGGATTGTTCTTCCTCTGGGGCCAGTACATCAAGGACATGGTCAGGCTTTGTTAGTCAGTGCCGGATCAGGAACTGATCACCCCCGCCGCGACCAACCCGCCGAGCACCACACCCAGCACAATCCGATACCACCCGAAAACCTCAAGCCCGTGACTTTGCAGGTAGGAAACCAGCCACTTCACCGCAATCGCCGCGGAAATCATCGCGGCCACAACACCCACAACCAAGGGCAGCGGACCATAAGTTTCCCACATCAGTTTCGCCCCGCCAAACCAGACATCCACCGATGCATCCAGTCCTTGCACTTTCCACAGCGCCTTCTTCGCGGTGGCCGCAGTGAGCGTGAGCACTCCTAACAGGAATGAATACTCGACGGCCGCCCGCACCGACAAGCCGACTAACAGTCCGCCGACTATGGTCATCAGGCTGCGGCTGGTGCCCGGCCACATCGCCACACATTGCAGCAACCCGATGATCAACGCCATTTTCCAGGATAGCTCCACCAAGTCCATGCCGCCGCTCTTCGCAGGATTGCGCCGCCGCCACCATACAGCGGTTAGAATCAGGATCCCGCCGACCACCCAAGCGAAAATGACCGGCCACATGCCAAACAGCTTGGCCTCGATCCAATCGTTGAACAGCAGGCCGAGCACCGCCGACGGCAGAAATCCGGCGATAATCGAGATGGCGAGTTGCAGGCCTTCCTCGTCCCGGCCGAACACGCCGCGGATCATTTGCAGGACGCGTTGGTAATATAGTCCCAGCACCGCGAGGATCGCCCCACCCTGAATGCAGATGGCAAAGGTGTCCGCCGCAGCTTTCGCCCCGGCTTTTCCGGCGTCGATGCCCATCAGATGCTGGGCAACTAACAGATGCCCGGTCGAACTGACCGGAAGGTATTCGGTGATCCCTTCGATCAGGCCGAGAATGATTGCTTGCCAAGGTTCCATGATTGCGCGGCAAACTCTGTGAAATGGGTGCCGAGTCTGCAAGGCATTTACGGTTGCTTGTCGGCCGATCCCAGTGAATGGTCCGCGCGGGTCGTCACCCCCAACATGCAAAAGAGCTATCTCAAACTGGTCCGACAAGCCATCAAAACCCTGCGCCATCCGCGCCTGCGCCATCGCCCGTGGTGGCGCACGCTTTCACGCCCGCTTTTCAACCGCAATTTGTGGATCCCGTGTCGGGATAGCGTGGCCTCCGGTCTCGCCATCGGCTTGTTCTTTTCCGTGATGTTGATTCCGTTCCAGACGCTGCCCACGGCGCTTATCACCTTGCGCGTCCGGGGCAACGTGCCTTTCGCCATGGCCGCCACCTGGATCTCCAATCCGTTCACCACGCCGGCGATCCTCTTCGGCCAGTTCCGTCTCGGACAATGGATGCGTGACACCCTGGCGGTGCCGATGCCCGACTTTCTCACCAGCGTGCACTTCCATGCATCGGGTGTGGGCACGCTCAATGCCGCGAGTTTCATCCTCGGCATGATCACCTCGGGTGTCTTGCTTGCGCTGTGTGCCTATCCCGTCGTGCATCTGTTTTCGGCCATTCTGCCGCACCTTCTTCCCATCCGTTCCCTACGCTCGCGCAACACCAGGCACACTCCACCTGAAACCAAATCCAACGTGAGTTGAACCAACGTAAGTTGAACTCCGGAATTAGAACCACGAACAACATGAGAAATCACCAAAGGAGAAGCAGTTAGGAGGTTCCTTTGTTTCCACAATAAGGTGAACAGGGCAAAGTGTGGAGTCGCATGCCATTTCGTGATCCGAAGCGTAGATGGCCTGACTGACAATTCTGTAGGATTCAGACAATTCCGTGGTTTGAACTTCTGTTTTCGGATTCAATGGACATCCCTTGTCACCCGATCCTCTTCTGTAAATCCCTGACACTCCACAGCGTGCCTGCGGCGGCCGCGCCACTGCCACGCCATTTCCGCGCGCCGTCCTTGCGCTGGCCGCCAAACCGGTCCCGGCACAGTCGGAACACTTCATCGACAAACCCCCGACTCCCGATCACCGCTCCATCCGTGAAATATCTAACACGGCAGCGCAACATCCTCCCCAGCGCCACATCCCGGCTCTGCTCCAACATCTCCAATTCCGCGTCCACCACGGCTTTCTTCATCCCTTTGCGCACCACCTTCACCTCAAGTTCGCCTCTCCCGTTCACAATCTCCGCGAGCTTTTCCACCCCTTCTTCCAGCAATATCATCCGGTATTCCTTGGATACCTTGCCCGCCCAGTGCCGGGCGTCCGCCTCGTAACCCTTGTGCGCCATGATCGCCCGCACCAACCCGGCGCGCGCCTTCTTTCCATCGCC
>CAISTY010000229.1 GCA_903888515.1 Akkermansiaceae bacterium
AAGCGTTCTCCCTGTTTGGCATGCGGCCTGCGTCGAGGCCGCGCTACCTTTATGCAGCACATCATCCGCCCTCCGCGCCTCTTCAAATCCACAATCATCAATCATCAATCTGAAAGCCCCCGTAGTCCCGCTCGATGATGGCCGCATCCTCGTCTTGGAATACACGTGACCTCGAAGGCGTCCACACCCAAAGAATCCGCCGCCCGAAGATTTTGCCAAAGAATCCTTGGCAACGCGGGCCGGATAGGTATTTTCGCGTTTGAGGAATTTCCCAATGAATCCGGCCGCAAACCACTGTCCCTTGCCCAAATCCGCCGTTTGGAGGTTCCTGTCTCTTTATTTTCACCGAAAAACCGCCCTTCCGAAACACCGAAACACCTCTTCCACCCCCCCATTTCCCCGCCCTCCGGTCCGGCCGCCGGCTGTTTCAACGGCACTCACCTCAAAAGCAATTTCCTAGCAATTACTCCGAAGATCCTGTCCATGACGGTCAATGAATTGAAATCGGCCTGGCTAACAGGAAAATAAACGGCGGACACCTGAATGGCCGGCTAGCACACTAACGGCAGAGACACACACCAAAAGCTCCCAAATAAACATATATATGATGAAGAAGATATTTATCCGCAGAACAAGATGGATGCCCGGTTTCGCAACTTTGATGGCCCTTTGTTGCGTGCCGGCCGACGCGGCCGACGCGCCTGCCTATCGTTGGAAAACGGAGAAGGATTCCCTGAGCCTTATGGCCGGCGACAAGGTTGTGTATACCTGCCAGTTCGCGGCGGAGGGTTGGCACCCGTACATCCATCCTGTCAGCCTGCCCGGCGGACCGGTGTTGACGGCCATGGCTCCGAAAGATCATCCGTGGCACCGCGGCCTGTGGTTTTCCTGGAAGTATCTCAACGGCGTGAACTATTGGGACTTCCCGGCAAAACGGCCCAATCAACCGGACGGCAAGACGGCGGTGATCGACCCCGCCACCGTGCAGGCCAGCGGGGCCACGGCGACGGTCAAGCTGCGCTTGGAGTATTCCAAAGCCCAGGTCGTGCTGGCCGAGGAGCGCACTTTGGTTGGCTCGTTTCCGCGTCCCGATGGCAGTTATATCATCGATTGGACATCGAAGTTCACGGCCAAGGATCAGGACGTGGTCTTCGAGCGAACGCCGCCGCAGAAGGCGCCATGGGGTGGCTATGGCGGGCTCGGATTCCGGGCATCCAAGACGATGCGCGAGTTCCGCGCCATCGACAGCGAGGGACGCACCGGCAGGGCCGAGTCTCATGGCAAGGCAGCCCGCTGGATGGATTTCAGCGGGGTCTTCGGCGAACCGGATGAAAAGCCCACCGCGGCGGGCACGGCGATTTTCGATCACCCGTCCAATCCCCGTCACCCCGCGCCCTGGTATCTATCAGACACCACGGACCTGCCGTATTTCGGACCGGCACTGCTGTTCGCCGAACCGATGACGCTCAAGGCCGGCGCGTCGTTTGCCGTCAGGTACCGCATCCTCGTTCATCCGGGACCGGGTGACAAAACGGCCATGGAGAAGGAATATCAGGAGTTTGCCAAGTGAGCGCAAGCCGCACGGGACTGCCCGCCGCAACACCTTGTATCAGATCCAGCATAAAAAAACCACTCCAATGATGATATGATCACCCGAACTAACAACACAAAAATTAAAACCAAATATGGTATTTATGGTGCTGGCGTGATGCTGGCGACACCAATCACCGCCGTGCAGGCCGTCGAGATGCCGAGTATTATTGGCAGCCACATGGTGATGCAGAGAGACTAGAAGGCACCGGTGTGGGGGTGGGCGCCGGCGGGCAGGCAACCCCCAGTTCCCCACCTTCCGGTCCGGCCACCCGCTCTTGCAACGGCCTTCACCCCAAAAGCAATTTCCTAGTAGTTATGTACTTAATTTTAATCATCCTCACACTTGCTTCTGTGGTAGTAGCGCAACAACCTATATCAATCGCGTCTGCACGTGGAGAAGGAAAGATTTGATGAGAAGTCGGCCTCCGTTCTCATCGAACAACTATACCGCAGCGCGCTCATCACGGCGACGGTGACGGGAAAGATTGACGTGAGACGACATATCCCTAGACTAACGCCATGATCACCCGCCTGTATGCCAACAATTTCCGGTGCCTGGTCGCCTTTGAGGCTCAGTTTGAGTCTTTTGGGGTTTTTTGCGGCCCCAACGGAGCGGGCAAGAGTTCGGTCTTTGACGCACTCAAGCTCATTCGGAATCTCGCCACCGGGGATTGTTTCCTTGGCGGTGAGGGTGACCGAGATGTGGGACGGCTTGAATTCACCAATTGGCTCGATAGCACGGTGCAGGAATTCGAGATCGGAGTGACGGCGGAGGGACATTCCTTTGAATACCTGCTCCACATCGAGCAAGACGCCAGTGACAAGAAGCCACGCATCGTCCAGGAGCGAGCCATCTGCGACAAACGGACCCTGTTCGCACGGGATCTCGATGGGGTGCGTTTCCAAAAAACCAGCGGTGTCCAAACGGGCTTTCCGCTGGACTGGCGCCAAGCCGCGCTTGCTTCCATCCAGCCTGCGGGAAATCTTCGTGATATTGAAATTCTCCAACAGGCGATCTCCAAACTCCTGATTCTGAGACCGAGTCCGCGAGGCGTAGAAAAGGAGAGCAAAGGCGAGTCCGGACACCCGGATCTCTACATGGGCAATCTCACCTCGTGGTACCGCTCCCTTTATCAGGAACAGGACTGGACGGATGCCCTGCGTGACTCACTGCAGGACGTGTGGCCGGATTTCAAATCGTTCCGTCTTGTGGATGTTGGATTGAACACCAAAGCACTGCAGCTCCGCTTCGAAGGTTCAAACGGACACAAAGCAGGAATTCTTTTCTTTGATCAACTCTCCGACGGCGAGAAGTCATTGGTGGGACTCTACATGCTGCGGGCTGCGCTGGCAACCGGTGCTACACAAACGGTCTTGATCGACGAACCTGACAACTACGTCGGCCTGCCGGAACTGCAGCCCTGGGTTCTATCCCTGAGGGAACTGTTGGATGAGAACCATCAAGCCCTCCTGATTTCCCACCACCCTGAAATCCTGAGCAACGCAGGCGAGGATTGCGGTCGCTACTTGTGGCGGGATAACCACACCTCGCCTACCCGCATCGGGCCCCTGAAGGGGCCTGAAGGCCTGAGCGCCGGCGAAGCCATAGCAAGGGGGTGGATCAATGGCTAGTCGCACACAAATCGTCTGCCTTCACGAAGGAGCGAGAGGTCGGAGCATTGATCCGATCTTTATCTGGAATCACTGAGCGACAGTTTGGGGAAGTGGTTTTTGTTTTTGCCAAAGATCGTATTGAAAATTGGATTGAGTTTCTTCGCACCGGGAAGACCGACGAATCCAAAGAGGGACCAAGAATCAAGCATGATAGGCATGTGGCCGAGGCAGCCAAGGATCTGGCAAAGAAGTGTTTGACGGGCGCTCCCATACCAAACGTTCCCCCTTCGCTTGTTTGGTCCTGCAAGAATTGGAGTGATCTGGTCGATAGAATGACGAGCTAGGCGACAACCACATGTCCGCATCCTAGTGTGGCCCGTCTTACAGAAAACACTTTAAGCGGTTTGATTTCCGATTGATGATTTCTGGCATGAAAGAACGTAGCTCGCCTCGAGGTACTGTGATTGCGGTCAGGTGAGCGCTATAACGAAAGGAAGAAATTAGATGAGAAAGCAAGCGAGAATGAATGTATTGATGGCCGTAATCCTGCTGCTGGCGTCGCCAGCCGCGTTTTGTGCTGAGCAATCACCTGTCAAGCTGGCCAAGCCAACGCCTGAACAGGCGGCCTGGCAGGACATGGAGCTTACGATGTTCATCCACTTTGCGCCTTCTACCTGGCAGGATACGCAGCACGACAACCTCAGCACGCCGCTGTCGTCGATTAACCCTGAAAAGCTCGATACAGAGCAGTGGGTGGACGTTGCCGTGGCGATGGGCGCGAAGCAGATAGTGTTTGTTGCCAAGCATGTCGGGGGGTTCTGCTGGTGGCAGACAGAGACGACAGATTACGGCGTAAAGAATACCCCGTGGCGCGGCGGGAAGGGTGACGTGATGAAAGACCTTGCGGAGTCATGTCATAAACGCGGCATGAAGCTGGGCGTTTATCTCAGTCCCGCGGATGGAAAGCTGGGTATTGGCGTCGGGGGGCGTGCCAAGACTCCTGAGGCGCAGGAGAATTACAACAGGGTTCATCGTCAGCAGCTTACCGAACTTCTCTCGCTATACGGGACAATGGACGAAGTCTGGTTTGACGGCAGCAATATTGTTCCTGTCGGTGACATCCTTGCGAAGTACGCACCGAAGGCGATGATTTTCCAAGGGCCGCAGGCAACTATTACATGGATTGGCAACGAGGAGGGCGTGGCACGTTATCCGACGTGGAATGCGATGTCCTCGGAGAAGGCCAGGTCCGGAGTTTCTACCGGGCATGACGGTGATCCGGACGGTGATGTGTGGATGCCAAGCGAGTGCGATGCGCGTATACGTGCCGACTGGTTCTGGAGCACGAAGAATCTCCCAACGCTCAAGTCGGTTGATCAGTTGATGGGTATGTACTACAGGTCGGTCGGCCACGGTGCGGTGTTGCTTTTGAACCAGACGCCTGACACCACCGGTAGGATTCCCGAAGAAGATGCGAAACGCGCTGCGGAATTCGGCTCCGAGATTCAGCGCCGCTTCGGGAACAGCATCGCCGAGACCATGGGGAAGGGCAATGCGGTTGAGTTCGATCCGGGTAAGCCAGTAAAAATCGACCACGTCATTACCCAGGAGAATATCCTCGAAGGTGAAAGGGTGCGGGAGTATGTAATCGAAGGCCTGGTTGGCGGGGAATGGAAGCAGCTGTGTGAAGGCACGGCGATAGGTCACAAGAAGATTGATCAGTTTGCGCCTGTTGAAGTTGCAAAACTCAGGTTGCGGATTACCCGTTCTGTCGCAGAGCCGCAGATCCGGAGGTTTGCAGCTTATTCTGTCTGGGGTGACAACCCGCCGAAAGCGGAAACGCCTGAGATCGCGGCGGTTACCCGCACACTCTGGCATTGGTCCAGTGAGAACGTTCCGCTGGAGATGACGACCACGAACCTTGATCTTACTGCGTTCTGCAAGGATGCCGGAGTTTATGTTCTGGAGTTTATCCGCACAGCAGGCAAGGATCTGGATGTCCAGTCCGTGGATCTTATTTCGCTGGGGCATAAGCTTGATAAGTTTGTTGTACGCAGGATGGTGCGCGGTACGCCGCAGTACCATATCAAGATCAGCGAAGTAGGTACGGCGCATCAGCTGCAGTTGAGCGTCAAGCTGCCCGAAGCGACGTCGAGGGGACAGGCCACGATTCACAGGATGATCAAGTGAGATGCAGGTAGCTTTGGGTGGGTGTCGTAGATGCGGCGAGAGAAACCGCAGATTGACGAATTATGATTTTCGAATCACGAAGGAAATGCTGGAATGCTTAACTTCAGAATTCTGCGGTTCAGCATTCGGAAATCTGCGGTTTGCCTCAGTAACGGGCTTTGCCTGTGTTTGGGTAGACAAAGGAATAGAGAAAATGAATAAAACAATGAGGGTTGGTTTGGCGGGTGATAGTGATGGGAGCGCCCCAGCGCCGGGCGAGGAATGCCGCGAGGGATTCGTTTTCCGGTGGCTGGAGGCGGACCGATTGGAAGCGGGTCTGGAGCCGTGGCCAAAACGCCGCCGAATTTCCAACGAAATTTCTTGGCAAAGCGGACATGATAGATATTTTCGCGTTCGAGGAATTTCCCAATGAATCCGGCCGCAAACCACTGTCCCTTGCCCAAATCCGCTATTGGGAGGTTCCTGTCTCTTTATTTTCACCGAAACACCGTCCTTCCGAAACACCGAAACACCTCTTCCACCCCCCCCATGTCCCCCGCAACCCCCATTTCCCCGCCCTCCGGTCCGGCCGCCGGCTGTTTCAACGGCACTCACCTCAAAAGCAATTTCCTAGCAATACTCCGACTCCTCTGCTCCGGCGTGCCGGACCGGCCCTGTGAACGTGCAGTGAGGTGCTCCGTGTGTG
>CAISTY010000230.1 GCA_903888515.1 Akkermansiaceae bacterium
GTAGATCACCGGGCGTACAAACGAATCCTTCCATGGGGCCAGCCAGCGCGCGCGTCTCATGATCGTAGGGGTAATGGTGGTTAATAGTGGTTTATTAGTGGCAATCAATCAAAGGGCAAGGGCTGCCATCGGGGTGCCCGCGACACCCAACGCCGGCATTCTATCCTCCCCATCACCGCCCGCAAGAACAAACTTCAATTATTTTTCTGACACCCTGACACCATGACACCCTGACACCATGCCCTGACACCCTGTGACACCCTGTGACACCCTGTGACACCATGTGACACCATGAGGGTTAAACCGGACGCGCATGCGCAGACCGGCAACCTGTGGGAGGACGCACCCAAGAGCGTCTCTGCCTGATGACGGGCACTCTAACGAGACTGTGGAAGCGGTGCGGCGCGCAGGAATCCTTCCGCATCGAGGGTGGCTTCCGCAGGCAGGGGTAGGCCTTCGGGGGGGGCCGCCGGGCCATGGGCTAGGAGCATGCCGTTTGCGTCGTGTTGGAGGAACCAGCCTGGCAGCAGTTTGCCCCAGGAATCAGGTCGCTGGCCGTGCTGCGGTTCAAAGCTGTCGGAGCGTTCGGGTGGGGGTGGATCAGGCATTGACATCGCCACCACCATCGCGTTCACCGCCAGGCACGGGCAATGACACACCGCGGCCTGCCCGACCGGTGTCAGAGCGAGGGATCCGAAGTCGTGGAAAACGATTTTGCCGGTGATATGGGTGCGGGAGGATTGGAGGATGTGGTGCAAGGCGTTGCCGCCGACCCAGGTGGCGTTCTCGTCGCCGTTGAAGGCCATGCGGATGCGCATGGTGGCCCGGAACAATTCCGGGAACGCCACGAACAAGCCCGGCAGCGCGGTTTCCAACAGATCCTCCTGCAACACGCAAAACGGCTGGTGCCATTGCAGTGCGTTGATCATGGCAATCTGGTGGCCGTTGACCCACGCCCGCCGGCGTGCATTTGCATCCATCATGCGGAAGGCCGTGGTCGCCGCATTTTGCGCCTGCGGCATCCGTACCAACGCATTGCGCCCGGCGAACCGTTGGTCGATTGCTTCCGCGGATGCGGTGAGTATGCCATCGCGGACGGATTCCAAACTGGCATCCTTGGGCGGAATCGCCTGCCCGAAGGCGAGGGTCATGCCATGCTTCATGCGATGGGGGATTTTGCGGAAGAACCGGTTGCGTTCGAACGAGAAAATCGAGCCCCACGATCCGTCGCACCAGGCGGGGATCAACGGATGGCCGGTCTTTTTGACGATCAGCAGAAAGCCGCGCTGCAACACGCAAAGGGTGCCGGTGCGCGTCAATTGTCCTTCGGGAAACAGGCAGACCACGTGTCCTTGCTGCAACGCGTGGATGATTTCGCGGATTGCTTCCAGCGGGTGGTCGCGGCGGATCGTCATGGTGTCGAAAATGCCGGTGAACACCCGGATGGCGCGCTGTTTCATGAAGACTTCATCCATCACGAAACGGACCGGTCGCGGGCAGGCGGCCGAAATGAAAAACGCGTCGGCATACGACACGTGGTTGGGCAATAACAACACGCCGCCCTGACGTGGCAGGCGTTCCTCATGAACCGCCCTGATCCGATAGATCGAGCGTGTCACGGCCAAGCAGATCACGCGCAGGAAATCCGCCGGCAGCAGACGGATGATCCATACCGTGGCGAGGCCGCAGGCCAGGCCGACAAATATCATCTGGAGATGGCACCCCGCCATCGCATCGATGCCGAGGGCTTGGGCGCCGGTTTCAAAGACGGTGACAAAAACCACCGCGATGATACCGGCGAAGCAATCCTGGAGGTTCACGGCGGATTGCAACTCGCCGCGTTTTGCCGCCGGGTAGCGGTCTTGCATCCAGGCGTTGAGCGGCGCAAGGAACAAGGCCGCAAAGAATGCCAGCAGCGCGAGGGTTGTTAGAAAGAGCGCGCCCCCCGAAGGGATCAACACCAGCGCGAGGGAAGTGCCCGTCATGGCCACGCCCGCCACCGGCACCCAGCCGAGTTCAATGCGTTTGCGCAACAGAAACGAAGCGCATCCGAACCCACCCGCCATGCCCAGCGAGGCCGCCGCCATGAACAACGATGACAGCGAGCCGAAGCCCTCGCCGCCGCCGGTCATGACCTTGGCGAGTTTCACCGACCATAGGTTGATGTAGGCCGCAAAGCCCCAGAAGAACGCCACGCCGAACGAGGCCATCCGCAAGGGGCGGTCACTCCACAGGTCGGATAGATTGAGGAAATGGCTCACCGTGAGTTTGAGGGTGAATTTCCCGCCGCCTCCTTGTGGCGGCACGCGCGGAATGATCCACGCCATGATCAGAGCCGGGAGCGAGCACAAGGTCAGCACCAGCATGGGGATGAGGGCCGCCCGCCATGCCGTGGCGGGGGATGCGCCGAGCGCGTGATAACGCTGATCGAACCAATAGCCCGCCACGATTTGTCCGACCAGCATTGCCAGCATCGCCGTCATCTGTTGGATGCCGGTGGCGAATCCCAGATGGTTCGAGCCCACCAACTCCTTGTTGATGCCGAGTTTCGCCGGACTGAAAAACGCCGCTTGCATCGCCAGCGCGAAAAATCCGCAGAGCGCGAGAGGCAGGTTTCGCGCCATGATTGAAGCGCAGATCCAGACGAGCACCAGCAACTGCAAAACCGCCGATCCGAACATCACGTCGCGTTTTGAGAAGCGGTCGCTCAGCCAGCCCGCAATGGGAGCGAACAACACGAAGGGCAACGCGATCAGCAGCCCCGCCTCCGATTCCACCGCAAACCCCACCGCCCCCCCCAGCGGGATCAGGATGAACTGGGCCATCTTGTCATTGAACGCGTTCTGCGTCTGCTGGACGATCATGCTCCAGAAGCCAACCCATTGATGGCGGGTGGGCTCGGGGATGGGCAGTTCGTCAGGCATTGCGGTGGACTTTAAACACCGGATTTCCCGGCGGCAAGACCGGGTGCGTGTTGCATGAAGAGGAATGCATGCCAACAGGGGGCGGAACACGAACCTGTCTTTTACCTGTCTTTTGCCTGTCTTTTACCTTGCAGGAATGAAACGTGCCGCTATTTTCGCGCTCGGACTGGCGTGCGACTCACGCGAGTCGCTCACATTCAACCACCACGTCCCACAGATGAAACTTGTTATTATGGCTGCCGCCGCCGCTTTGTTAGCCGGTGCCTGCTGCCCCAAACCTCCACCCGCTCCGAACAAACCCGCTTATGTCCAACCCACGAAATGAGGTTTCACATCCCGGTCTCCATCCGAGCCGGGTTGAGCTTCATTGATGAAAACACTTCCAGCAACCCCGTGATTCCACTTCAAACCACCCCATCCAATCCCATGATTCGCATTTTTTCCGCACTTGTCGTTGCCGTTGCCGCGCTGTTGATCGTGTCCTGCTGCTGCACGAGTGATGTCAAACCGCCCGGCTTGCGGCCGCTCCCGCGTTTTCAGGAAATCCCGGCGGCTCCAGCTCCGGCTCCGGTCGTACGTCACGAGAAATAATCCGTCGGGCTTCCGGGGGATCTCATCCATGTTATTCCAAGCGTCCTTCCGTTCCGGCAGGTGAGTCCATGGGCGTGGGTGGCGTGATCGTTTTCTAACAATTTGCTTGCTGCTGGAACCCATCTACCGTTCCTCATCCCGTGATTGAATTTTTTTCATGAGCCGCCAATTCCCCAAGGTAAAAAAAGAGCGTTTCAGGGGATCCTTGCGTCATTATCACCGCACCGGCGCCAAATCCCAACGATCGTGGGACGCATGGATCGATGAAAAATCGGCGAACGCCAAATCCATCAACTGGCTGAAAGTCCTCGGCATCTCGATTGCGGTGCTCGCTCTGGGCGGCATCATCGCCGGGTTGATCATCGAATTCTTCTGACATCCCTGTCCAGCGGGTGTTCTTTTCTCGCCTCCAAGTCGCATGCGACTTTGACAAATCGCGCCGTCACGGGCAATTTCCCTTCCCGCCGCCAACCACGGCACCTTCATCCTCATGGGAAAAAACCTCTTTCAAAAAGTCTGGGACGCCCACACCGTCGGCCATTTAGCGGACGGTCGTACGCAACTCTTCATCGGCACGCATCTGATCCACGAGGTGACCTCGCCCCAGGCGTTCGGCATGCTCCGCGATCTCGGTCTGAAGGTGAAATTCCCGCAGCGCACGTTCGCGACGGTGGACCACATGGTTCCGACGATTGATCCGGAAAACCCGCAGGATCCGCTGGCCGTGGAAATGATGCAGGTACTGCGCGACAACGTGGATGATTTCGGCATCACCTATTTCGATCTGGCATCGGGCAAACAAGGCATCGTCCACGTGGTCGGGCCGGAGCAGGGGATCACCCAGCCCGGCACCACCATTGCCTGCGGGGACTCCCACACCGCCACCCATGGAGCGTTTGGTGCGATCGCCTTCGGCATTGGCACCACCCAGGTGCGTGACGTGCTCGCCTCGCAAACCCTGGCACTCGAGGAACTCAAGGTCCGCCGCATCGAAGTGAACGGCCGCCTCCGTCCGGGTGTTTACGCCAAGGACGTGATCCTTCACATCATCCGCCTGTTAGGCGCGAATGGCGGCATCGGTTTCGGCTACGAATACGCCGGCGAGGTGTTCGACCGGATGTCCATGGAAGAGCGCATGACGGTCTGCAACATGTCCATCGAAGGTGGTGCCCGCTGCGGCTATGTCAATCCGGACGCCAATACCGTCGCCTATCTAACGGGCCGTCCGTATGTGGACATGAGCGACTTCAACGCCACGGCGGCACGCTGGTTGTCCTTCGCCTCCGATCCGGACGCCCACTATGACGATCGGGTCCGCATCAACGCTGCGGATATCGAACCCACCGTCACCTGGGGGATTTCCCCGGACCAGGGGATTGCCATTTCCCAAACCATTCCAGATCCTGCCAACGCAGCCACCCCGCTGGAAAAGGCGTCCATTGAGGAAGCGCTTGCCTACATGAAACTCGGTGCCGGCACTCCGATTCAGGGCGTGAAAATCGACGTCGCGTTCATCGGGTCCTGCACCAACGGCCGGATCTCCGACTTCCGCGAAGTGGCGAAATACATCCGGGGTCATCACGTGGCGGCGGGTGTTAGAGCCATCGTTGTGCCCGGCTCGCAGATCGTCGCCATCCAGTGCGAACAGGAAGGCCTGCCGGATATCTTCCGCCAGGCCGGCTTCGAATGGCGTAGCGCCGGTTGCTCGATGTGCCTCGCCATGAACCCGGATAAACTCGACGGCGACGAACTCTGCGCGTCATCATCCAACCGCAATTTCAAAGGCCGCCAGGGCTCGCCCACCGGCCGCACCGTCCTGATGTCACCCGTCATGGTCGCCGCCGCCGCCATCAACGGCCACATCTCCGACGCACGCGAACTTTTCCATTTGGAAAACCCGCCGTCTGAAGTCTAACGCCATGAGCACCAGCACCGCCAGACAACTGCCCATCACCGCCGCCGAGTATCTTGAAGGAGAACGCAAGGCCGACATCCGCCACGAATTCGTGGATGGCCGCATCTATGCGATGTCCGGAGCAAGCCTGCGGCATAACTCGATCTGCGGCGATGCCTACGAACTCCTCAAGCGACACCTTCAAGGCGGCCCATGCCGTACCTTCATCGAGGCGGTCAAGGTTGAACTCGCCGATGACCTCACGGAGGCCTACTACTACCCTGATGTTTTCGTCACCTGTGAACCGGCCGATGATGACTCCCACGTGGTTCGCCACCCAAAGCTCATCATCGAGGTGCTGTCACCTTCCACCTCGCGCAACGACCGCGGTGACAAGCTGGCCAATTACAAACGCATTCCCAGCGTCGAAGAAATCGTCTACATCGAACAGGATTGGCCGGAAATCTTCATCGTGCGGCGCTCCGACCGATGGAAAAAGCATATCTTCACCCAACTCGATTCCCTCGTCCATCTGGAGTCGATCGACCTCACCCTGCCCGTCTCCGCTTTTTATCGTTCCGCTCCATTCCCGGATGATGTGATCCGCCCGTGGTACCTCAGATACCGCGAAGACGGCTGATCTCAAATTCCAAATTCCAAATCTCCAATCTCCAATCTCAAATCTCCATCTCCCATGCCCCTCGATCCCGTCACCCAAGTCTCCGGCCGCGCGGTTTTCATTCCCGGTGCCGACATCGATACCGACCGCATCATTCCGGCCCGCTTCATGAAATGTGTCACCTTCGACGGCCTCGGCGCCTTCGCGTTTTACGACGCGCGCTTCGACGAAGCCGGCAATCCAACCGCCCACCCGCTCAACGACCCGCGTTTCACCGGTGCTTCCATTCTGCTGGCCGGGGTGAATTTCGGCTGCGGTTCGTCGCGCGAACACGCCCCCCAATCGCTGAAAAAATACGGCTTCCAGGGCATCATCGCCGAGTCCTTCGCGGAGATCTTTTTCGGCAACTCCACCACCCTTGCCATGCCCTGCGTGATGGCCTCCGCAGCCGATGTCGAACAACTCCGCATGGCTATCGAAAAGGATCCCGCCACCACCGTCACCATTGACGTGATCTCTCTAACAGCCAGCACCTCCGGCGGCTTGAACTGCCCGGTCACCATGCCGGATTCCGCCCGCGAGGCGCTCGTCTCCGGCCGCTGGGACCCGATCCAGGAACTGCTTGAGAACGCCGCAGCCATCGACACCAAGGCGCGCGAACTCCACTATGTCTGAAATCCCGCAGCCGCTGCACGCCGGAATACGACCTGCGCCTCAGCCGCTACTTCGGAACCTCTCCCGGCTTCTGGCTCCGTCACCGGATGGGCTACGATCTGATGCGGGCCGCCCGCGAAAACGGCGAACGGATCGATGGCGTCAGGTGGCACACCCCGCACGCACGGCGGCTTGCCGCACCAGATCAGGATGCCTCTCGGCCAATAGCAAAAGGGTGCGCGCGGCACCGCTGGGCAGGCTTGGCCCGATCTCCCATTTCCGCAATGTGGCAACCGGGATTCCGAGCAGCGCGGAAAATTCAGGTTGAGTCATCCCGAGCCGTTGCCGGATCCGGGCGGCCTCGGTTTTCTCCTTCCACGCGGTGGCCCGCATCTTGCTGAAATCCTCAGCGTTCACTTCAATCTCGGTGACATTGCCATCCGGCAGCATCTCGAGCCGGGTGACACGCGCCGCGCGGATTTCCCCGCGGCCCACAGCGGCGGCTTTGCGGCTCATGGCTTGCAATTCGGTCTTTTTCATTGGTTTTCTCGTTTGAGTTCTTTCGATATTCTCCGCAGGTCGGTTGGTGTGGGAATTTCTTTTTCGGATTTGCGGTAAATGTAGCACAGGATGATTGCATCGTCGGCCACGAGGTAGTAGAGCATTCTGGCCCCGCCACTTTTGCCCTTGCCGCCGGCCGCAACCCGCAATTTGCGAATGCCGCCTGAGCCTTGAATCAAAGCACCACGGGATGGATCGCCTGTTAACTCCAACTTCACCCGGAGAAGCTCGGAGGACGAAAGCACGTTGCCGACAGCCTTTTTGAAGAAGGGCAACTCTGCGAAGAACATGGCGCACCATACCCTTTTTTATCAGTATATCAAAGCCATATTTTGGAAATTTTCAGGGGCGTGTGGCGGGGAGTCTTCAGAACTTGCACGAGCTGCCCACAGGCGGTCGATCTGGCGGAAACGTGGCTGCTGGCCCGCGCCCGCTACGCGATGACTTCTGCACAGGGGTGTACGGGCGGCCCGCCCAATACCGTTCAATTAAGAAATTCGAACCGCCGATGAACGCAGATGAACACAGATAAAATCAAAAATCTCTCTTCATCTGCGTCTATCTGCGTTCATCTGCGGTTAAAACCCTCTTCTCTTCCTGCTTAATTGAACGGTATTGGGTGGCCCGCCCGTGATTCATCGCTACTGAGCAGTTCCTGAGTTGGAATACATTCGGTTAGCCGCAAAGAGGCAGAAACCACAAAAAATGAATACCATCAGGCTTATTGCGTATCTTGCGCATTTTTGCGGCAAAAAAATACTGTAGGACAAACCAAGAACTCACCCCTAACCGCGACACACGCCCGGCCCGCCACATCCATCGCCTTGCGGGCGGGCGGCAAACTGATCGACATTACCGCATCCATCCGACATCCTCCCACTTGCCCATGGCCGCCCCCAAACAACCGAATCTCGACTCCGTCACCACCATCAACGACGATGGATCGCGGTATTTCCTGCATCCGGCCGACGTCCATGGCCGGTGGCTGCTGGCCCGCCGATTGTTAGGCGCGCTGCTCATCGCGATCTATGTCCTGTTGCCATGGATTCCGATCAATGACAACCCGGCGGTCTTTCTGGACGTGCAAAACCGCATGTTCCACCTGTTCGGTCTCACCTTGGTGCCGCAGGATTCGTGGGTGTTGTTTTTTGCCATCAGCGGTCTGGGCTTCAGCCTGTTTTTCGTCACCTCGCTGTTAGGCCGCATCTGGTGCGGATGGACCTGCCCCTATACCGTCTGGCTCGACCACGTTTTCCGCAGAATCGAACGCGCCATCGATGGCGATGCCCCCGCCCGCCGCGCCCTCGACCGCGCACCGTGGACCACCGGGAAAATTTTCAAACGGACTGCCAAACATCTGTTATTTGCCGTCGTGTCCGCCGTCATCTCCCTAATCTTTCTCTCCTACTTCATCTCGTGGCACCGCCTCGGCGGATTTCTATCAGAGCCGTCGCTCCAGCACGCCACCGCCATCGGCATCGGCGTCTCGATCATGCTCGTCCTGTGGTTTTGTTTCGGCTACTTCCGCGAACAGTTCTGCATCATCATGTGTCCGTACGGGCGCCTCCAGAGTGTCTTCACCGATGGCGATACCATCAACGTCGGCTATGATCACGTCCGCGGCGAACCGCGCGGCGCCAAAGGCACAACGCATGGCGATTGCATCGACTGCCGCCGCTGCGTGCAAGTCTGCCCCACGGGCATCGACATCCGCAACGGCTTGCAACTCGAATGCATCGGCTGCGCCGCTTGTATCGATGCCTGCGATGAAGTCATGACCCGCATCCAGCGCCCGCAAGGTCTGATCCGCTATGGTTCGTCTAACGGATTGGCGGGGCTGTCATGCCGCTTCCTCCGCCCGCGCGTTTACCTCTATGGCGTGCTCGCCGCCCTCGGACTGGGTGCGCTTGCCTTCGTGGCCTCACAAAAAGCCCGGCCCTTCAATGCCACCGTTTCCCGATCCGCTGGAACCGGGTTTTACAGCGACGCGCATTCGATCCGCAATATCTATCAGATACGCTTTTTCAACAAGCGCAACCAGGACGCCACGGTCACCATCCGCCTCGGCAAAGACACTCCGGCGGGCTATCAGTTGAGCGGTGCCGAACAAACGTTTACCGTCAAGGCCCGGAATGAATTCTCCCGCACCTGCGTGGTCATCGCCCCCGTGAGTGCCTACCGCGGCATTACGGACATCGCTCTTGAAATCCACGCCAATCCGGGTAACGTCACCCTCGAAAAATCCGTCCGCTTCCTCGGCCCCAACCCGCAGACTCTCCCTCTCCCATCTCCCGACCCCCCGACTAATGATTATTGAATATTGATTATTGATTATTGCCCAATGACCAATGACCAATGACCGTTGACCGTTGACCGTTGACCGTTGACCGTTGACCGTTGACCGTTGACCGTTGACCGTTGACCAATGACCAATGACTCTTGACCCATGACCACCGTCGCCGCACTCCTCACCGGCCTTGCCACCAGCCTGCATTGCGCGGGCATGTGCGGACCACTCGCTTGCGGCCTTGGCACCCTGGCGAAATCCGAGGCCGAGCGCCTCACCGCCGCTTCGCTCTATCATGGCACGCGCTTGCTGTCTTATGGCATCATCGGCGCGGTATGCGGCGCACTTGGCCAGCAACCGCTCAAATGGTTCTTTGATTCACCGGTGGTCCTGTTGCCCTGGGTGTTAGTGCTCGTCTGGCGCTTCCATGGCACCATCCCCGCCCAACTCTACGGCGCTCCCCCGGATGCCAAGCACGACACCGAAGAACTCCCCTCGTGCTGCCATTGATCCTTGAAAGGAAAAAAGCAGGATCATGCCAGGATTAATCGCAGCGTAGCTGGAGCATCCTGCTCCAGACCTGCCCGGTGCGTCCCGCTCCGCGTGCCGGAAGGTTTCATCTCCGTTTCGGAGTGCCATCAGCCGGGACTCCGGCAATCGCAGCGTGGCTGGAGCCTCCGGCTCCAGACCGTGCCCGGAGCGTCCCGCTCCGTGCCGGATATCTCATCTCCATGGCGGAATTCCAACAGGCGGGACGCCCTGTTGTCCAAGACAGCCGGGACGGCTATCCTCCCCTGAAAAAAAATGCAACTTCACGAAAAAAAATCTTGCGTCCGGCCAAAAAAAAATGTTTTTCCGTATTTTAAGCAGTGGGTTGCAGCACTGCATTTCCGTATTTCCCCCTTCCCCTGCAAAACCAATTTTCCGGGTAAAACCAATCCGCCATCCGCTAACAACAAACCAAGAGCTGACCAATAACAATGAAAACACCGCATGTCATCAAATGCATAGTGAACCTCCTCAAACCCCTCGTAGCCGCAGTATGTGCGCTGCTCGCCATGGTCGTTCCGGCCAAGGCCGCGACGTACTGGTGGGACGTAGTATCCGGCGATGGTGCCACCATCACTGACGGCTCCAGCGCCGTCAACTGGGAGACGGACCTCTTCTGGAACGACGGTCTAGGCTGGGCCAACGGCAACGACGCCGTGTTTGGCGGCGGGTCCAGCGGCACTGCAGGCACGGTGACGATAGGCGCCACGGTGGCCCCCACCAGCATCACTTTCAATCAGCCGTTTCTCGGCAACTACACGCTCAACGGCGGCACGATCAGTCTTGGCTCCGCCGCCACCGACATCACGAACAACGCGAGGGGAACCACGACCATCAATTCAAACATCGTGCTGACCGATGACCAAGTCTGGACCACTGGCCTTGGTGCCACGCTGGCCTTGGTGCCACGCTGGCCTTGGGCGGCACTCTCTTCGATGGAGGGGACATTTGGACAAATCGCCTCGTGGAGAAAACGGGCGTCGGCACCCTCAGGCTCGAACTCACGGGGACCGCAAACGCCGTGGGCTACATCAGGAATTCGGCCGGCACGCTGGATCTGAACAACACTACCATTACCCTGAATCGAAACGACGGGGAGAGCCAGAATCCTAATGATGGCAATGATGCAAAGGGGCTGATAACCCGCGGTGCCTTGACCACTCTCCGCGGCAGCTCGGTGGTCAACCTCAATAGGGGCGAACTGACCGTCGTAAGTAATGCAGGTGCGGCGGGGCATCTGGTCATGAGCGGCACTTCGAGTCTCATCCAAAACGGCGCGGCTGCCGAAGGTGGCAACAATTTCTTCGTAGGCTTTGGTGGTTTCACCGGGATTGAGTTTGGTTCCACGATGACCATGAAGGATAATTCGTCCTGGACCGGGCGCGTGAACTATTGGGACATGCATGGCACCTTCAACATGCAGAACAATGCGATTCTGAATCTCGATTTCCCGATTCCGAATTCCAGCGGGCAGTATATCAGTGCTTTCTTTGGTCGGGTTGGCAGGTTCGGCAATATCAACGTGACCGACTCGGCGAGCATGACCGCCCGCGTTATCAATATGCAGGGCAGCTCGATTTTCCACCAGACGGGCAACACCACCGTCGTGGCCAACACGACACAACAATCCGATGGCCCTGGAGGCACTTGGACCGTTTCGGGCAACAGCACGTTTTCGATGCCCACGGCGCGCTACACAGCCACGGCCGGACGGTTCGGGCTGCGGAAGATGAATCTAAACATCGCCGGCGCGGGAGCCATGGTGGATCTGTCGAACAGCATCGATGACCGCAGCTTGTTTATGGCAACGAACGCTGGTGAAAATGCGGCTCTCAATCTCCAATCGGGCACGTTGGTGTTGAAAACCGTGGATGCTCAAAATGCGTTCCTGGTCAATCCGAATAATGGCCAACAGACGAGCTTCAATTTCCTCGGCGGCACGCTCAAGGCCGCCCAAGCCAGTATTCGCAATGCCAACCTTCTCGGCAACAACGGACTCGGCAGCGCCGTGATTTACCAGGCCGGTGCGGTGGTGGATACGAACGGCCACGACGCCACCATCACCCAGCCCCTGCTGGCGGCCTCCGGCTCCGGCGTGCTGACCATCCCGGTCCTCAATGGCGGATCCGGCTACAAGTATGCTCCGACCGTGGCCTTTGCCGGAGGGGTTCTGGGCTGGAGCCCGACGACGGGCAAGCAACTCGGCGGGGCGCAGGTAATCGTCAACCTCACCAATGGCTCCGTCAGCAGCGTGAGCATCATCAACCCCGGCGGCTACGTGGATACCTCGACACTCAGCTTCAGCTTGATGGACCACAACACCGGCGGCGGTGGTGGTGCAGTTCTGGGCACTCCGACTTTTGGTGCCAATAACACCACCGGCGGCCTGACCAAGCAGGGGGCCGGCACGCTGACGCTGAGCGCACTGAGCACCTACACCGGCACGACGGCCGTCACCAACGGCGCGCTGCTGGCCCGCCATGCCCGGGCCCTTGGCACTGGCAACGTGACGGTCGCGGCGGGAACCGGCTTGAGCTACCTGGCGGCGGCCGATTCGCCGCTGGCCATCGGCGGCACGCTGGCCGTCACCGGCGGAGCCGGCGCCACCCTCGGCACCTCGCTCGGCGCATTGCCCACCAGCGCCCAGATCAATGTGACGGGCGCCGCGAGCGCCTCCGGCAACGTTGATTTGCGGGTCTTTGGGACGCCGTTCACGCCCACCACGGGGCTGGCGGCTACCTACACCTTGGTTCAGGGTGGCGCCGGCAGTTCGCTGAACGGCGCTGCCTACACTCCCATCGCCATGAATCCCACCAACTTCACCCTGTCAAACCTGGCGGTAAGTCCCGCGTTGATTACCATCGACGTGACCAGCCAACCGGCCTTGGCCGGCCCTGTTTACTGGCAGGGTACTGCGACGCCGGGTATCACGAATGTGTGGGCCGCCTCGAACGGCAATGTTGCGACGCCAGACAGTAACTGGACCGCAGTCCTCGGCGGACCCGTCACGCCGCTGGTGCCAGGTGCCGGGGCAGACGTTGTCATCTCGAATGCCCCTGTCATCAGCGCCCCCACCGGCACGAGGCTGGGCGCGGACATGACGATCCGGACGCTGACGATCGCGGACACCGCCAACGGCCTGGGCTTGAACGCCGATCCCCATTTCCTGACGATCACCCCGGCCAATCCCGCCACCGGCATCACGATGAATATCGGTGTCCCGGCCAGCACCATCGCCACCAATATCAGGCTCGGCGCCAGCCAGACCTGGACGAACAACAGCGCCAATCCGCTCACCGTGTCCGGCGGCGTCCTGGAGGCGACTGCCCTCACCAATCTGATCAAGGAAGGCACGGGCACTGTGATCCTGAGCGGCGCGACCCTCCACACCGGCTTCACGGATGTCCGCGACGGAACGCTGCAATTGACCGGCACGGCCGCCACTCCCGGCACGCTGAGCACCCTCACCACGCTGAACCTCGGCAATGGAGCCAACAGCGGCCGGTTCATCCTCGGCGGTCCGAATTCCAAGTACTTCCAACAGAACATTTTCAACCTGAGCACTACGGGGTCGGGGACCAGCAACGCAATCGTCGGCGGCAATACCATCCCCGGTGGTGGCGAACACATCGCACCGGTCCTCCGGGTGGACGGCGGCGGCAGCACCTTCGCCGGCCTCCTCGGCAGCGGTATCCTCGGTAACACCACCGAAAACTACTTCAATTTCACCAAGGGCGGCAACGGCACCACGACCCTCACCAACGCCAGCAGCACCTTCACCGGCGTGACTTCCGCCTTCGGCGGCGTGCTCTCGGTATCGAGCATTGCGAACGCCGGGGTGGCCAGCAGCATCGGCGCCTGGGCGACGGCTGGCTCCACGGTGGATGTTACCCCGACCAGAACGGCCGGATTGCTCCTCGCTACTGGCACTGGCGGTGCGTTCCGCTACACCGGTGCCACCGCTTCCAGCGACCGCGGCTTTGCCCTGCAGGGCGCCAGCGTGATTGACGTGGACTCCGCCAGCGCGCTGACCTTCGGCGCCTCCGCACTCGGTGGAAACGGTTATACCTTCATCGTCAATGGCACCGTCGGCAGCAGCCTCACGCTGGGCGCGACGACCATCGGGGAGGGTGCTGGAGGAAATAGAAACATCGCCAGCCACTCCACACTCACCATCGCGTCGATCACCGAAGTGAACGACATTCTCGTCAGCCAGAATCTCCCCTTTCGGGGTCTCGGCACCGGCACGGTCTCCGGGGCGGTCAGTCAGAACCAAGCCTTTAGCCTGAACGTATTCAAGGAGGACGGGGGCACTTGGAACCTCAACGGCACCAACACCTACACCGGCCAGACCACCGTCAACGGCGGTCTGCTGAGAATCAACGGCTCCACGCCTGCTTCGAGTGGTACCGTGACGGTCGGGAGCGCGGGTGGCCTCGGCGGCACCGGCACCATCAGCGGTGCCGTCAACTTAAGCGGCCGCATTGATCTGGGCAACGGCTCGGTCGGCACCCTGACCTTGGCGGTGGCGCCCGGCACCGCGCTGAATATCCTCGGCGCCGCCAATGCGAACAGCCTCATTTTCGACCTCGCATCAGGAGGAACGACGACGGACGTGATCGCCGTGACCAATGCCTTCAACATGACGAACAGCGGCGCGGGTGTGGTTGTCCCCAACCAGCTCGGCGGCGCGGGCAACCGTCTCACGGCGGGCACCTATGACATCATGACCGCGCCATCCGGCGACGCCCTGGACGTAGGCGCGACAAAATTCAAGCTCGAGACCACGAAGGCCTTCGGCCAGACTTTCTCGCTGGCCGCTTCCACCGCCACGGCCCTCAAGCTGAGCACCAACCAGGTGGCGGCGGGTCCTGGCGCTGTCACCCTTGCGGGGGCCTCATGGAATGTGGCTGGCAATTTCGGCGGAACATTGCCGGAATATAACTCCAACGTGACCATCGATTCCGCTCTTGCCTCCACTCTGGATAGCAGCACGGACATCAACAGCCTGACTTATGGACCTTTAGCAGTGGGCGTCACGATTGCGCCGGGAGCTGTACCAGCAGGCACCCCTGCGAGCATGCTCGTCCTTGAAGCCGGGGGCATCACGTCCGGCGGCACCGGCACCCACTCTATCTCCGCCAAGGTCGGCCTCGCGGCCAGCCAGACGTGGACGGTGAACACCGACCTGACCGTCAGCGGCGTGGTCAGCGACTTCGGCGGGGAGTATTCCCTCACCAAGGCCGGCACCGGCGTGCTGACGCTCTCCGGCGCCAACACCTACGCCGGGAACACCACGGTTTCCGCCGGGACATTGAAGCTCAACAACGCGACGGCGCTGGGCCGCACCACCGGAGCGGTCAGCGTGGCCGGCACCGGCGCGGTCCTGGACCTGAACGGCCAAACCATGAACAACGCCTCGTTGACGATCAACGGCACGGGCATCGCCACCGGCGGCGCACTGATCAGCAGCACTGGCACCGGCACTGTCAACAGCACGGTCGTCATGGCCAGCGACAGCAGCATCGGTGGTGTCGGCAACTTGATTCTGAACTCCACCGACCAGACCCGTTCTGGCATGCTCAGAGGGAATTTCAACCTGACCAAGGTGGGTACCGGCACGCTGCAATTGAACGCGGCGAACAGTTTCGGCAGCAGTGCCACGACGTTCACGATCAGTCAAGGAACCGTGCAACTCGGCAACCCCATCGGGTTGGGCAATGCGGCCAACAACGTCAGCGTGACCGCCGGCGCGATGCTGAATCTGAACAACCAGCAAGTTCTCAACACCAATCCCTTGACGATCAACGGCACGGGCGTCAGCAGCGGCGGCGCGTTGCAGAACGGAACCTACGCGGGGCCGATTACGCTGGGCAGTAACAGCAGCATCGTGGGCAACAACAACACGATCCTGCTCAACTCCGGGGGGATCACCGGCGGCTTCAATCTGGAACTGGGCGGCACCGGCACTGGCAGCCGCATCGACAGCACCATCGCCACGGGTGCCGGCACGCTGACCAAGGTCGGCGCCGGCTGGTGGACTCTCCGCGGTGCCAACACCTACTCCGGCGGCACCACCCTCACCCTCGGCACCTTGCAGTTCATGAAAGCGGTCTCGATGCCCGCCTTCGGAACCGTCGCGGTCGGAGCCGGCACCACCCTCGCGGTCAACGTGGGCGCGGGTGGGGAGTGGACGACGGGGACCACCGGAGCTGGCACGCTCGGCGGCCTGCTGGCCGGAGTCGGCGGCCAGGGTGCCCCGGTCACTTACGCGGCGGGCACCATCACGCTCGGAATCGACACCACGAACGCGTCGATCGTCAATGTCGCCTCGGGAGCCGTGGGCACCGTCACCTCCCGATTCCACGACACTGCCGTCCAAACCTACAGCGGCGTAATCGCCAACCCGGTGGGCGTCACCTTGGGACTCAACAAACTCGGCCTGAATACGCTGGCCCTCACCGGCGCCAATTCCTACACCGGCGTGACCACCGTCACCGGCGGCGGCGTGCTCCAGGTATCGAACCTTCAGAACGGCGGGTTCAACAGCAGCATCGGAAATTTCGCGGCTGGCGCGGCCGGCTTGGTCCTCAATGGCGGCACGCTCCAATACACCGGCGGCACCACTGCCATCGACCGCGGGTTCACCCTCGCGGCCGACAACAGCATCATTGACGTGAACACCCCCGGCACCGCGCTGACCCTCGGCGCCTCCTCGCTCGGCGCGTTCAGGTTTGCCGCCACCGGCAGCGCTGGCAGCAGCCTCAATCTGGGCGCAGCTACGCTCACCGGCAACGCAACACTGGTGGGCGGCATCCCGCTGACAATCACCTCGCTCACGGGCGCTGGCCAGGATGTGGTTCTCGGCGGAGACGTCACCGTCACCACCGCGACCTTCTCGGGCAATGCGACCATCAGGGCCACCAACGGAAGGGTCACCCTGAATACGCTCGCGAATACGGCAACCAACACCATCACCCTCCGCGGTGCCGGCACATCCTCCGGAAGCGCCAACAACAACGGGAACAACCTCAGCCTCGGGATCGTCTCTAATCCCATCATCAATGGCAACGCCGGTGCCGCTATCATGTCCATCACCAAGGACGACGCTGGTATCTGGGCGTTTTCCAACGCCAACACCTACACCGGCGAGACCAGGATAACCAATGGTGTCCTGAGGCTCGATCACGCCACCGCCCTGCCCGGCGGCATTACGGGTGGTTTAGGCGGCAGCGCCTTGACGTTTAACGGCGGCAACAACACGCACGGCGTCCTCGGCTTGACTGTTGCATCTGGCGACTTCACCCGTGGCTTGGGCTCTGGCGTTAATCAGGTGCAGTTCACGGAACGCGGCGGATGGGCGGCCTACGGCGCTGACCGGGTGGTGAATCTCGGCGGCGCAGGGACCCCCTCCACAGTCGTTTGGGCCACGGCCACCACGGGCTTCAATAATAGGCAACTGAATCTCGGGGCATCCTCGGCCACCCATACGGTGGACTTGCAAAATCCCATCGACCTCGGAAGCGCGGTCCGCACCGTCCAGGTGGAAGACGGCCCGGCCGATATTGAAGCCAAAATGAGCGGCGTCCTTTCCGGAGTTGGTGGAGCCTTGACCAAGATCGGATCCGGGAAGCTGCTCCTCTCCGGCAATAACAGCTACGACGGCGTGACAACCGTTATCCTGGGCACGCTCGTGGTCACCAATTCCTCGGCGCTCGGGACCACCGCAGGGGCGACGGCCGTGGGGTTCTTCGCGGGCTCGGGCACGACCACCGGAAACCTCGGGGCGACCCTCGACGTGCAGGCCAATATCGGCACCGAACCCCTCAACGTGGGCGGCTTCGGAGTCGGCGGCATTGGGGCGCTGATCACCAGCACCGGCACGGGTACGGTTGGCGGCACGGTCACGCTCACGTCGGCGAGCATGCTCGGCGGCGACGGTAATCTCAACATTGACGGGGTGGTCAGCGGCGGGTTCAGCATGACCAAAGTGGGCGCTGGCACGCTGACCCTCACCAACACCAACATCTATAACGGCACGACCAACGTCAGCGGCGGCACGCTCACTGTCGCATCGACCGGTTCCATCAACAATACCAGTGAGGTTTTGATTGGCGCGGCCAACTTCAAGTACAACTCGACCACCGCCCTGTCTCAACCGGTTTCCTTCAGCGCTACCGGCGGCATCCTCAGCGGTACCGGCACCATCACTCCCAGTGTCACCGTCACCCCCGGCAATACCCTGTCCCCAGGTGCCAGCGCCGGCCCCATCAGCTTCGGCTCCGGGCTGACCATCAGCGCAGGCGGCATCTTGAACTGGGAACACACCGCCGGCAACGCGGTTGGCACCTCCGGCACGAGCTGGGACGTGGTCAACGTCACCGGAACGACGACCATCAGCAACACCGCCAGCACCGGCTCGAACCTCAACCTGAAGTTCTCCACCGGCACGGATTTCACCAATGCCTTCTGGGACGGTCCACAGACATGGAAATTCATCGTTGGTGGCGTCAGCTCGGGCAATTTGTTTGACATCAGCAACCTCGACATCTTCGTCAACGAATTGCCGGTGGGCACGGGCAACACCATCGCCGGCGAAGGCGCGTTCTCAACGGTCGTCAATGGCACCGACCTGGATCTGAAGTGGACCGCCTCCGGAGCCACCGCTTCCTACGCCACTTGGGCCGCCGCCTTCACCGCCCCAACACTGTCCAACCAAGCCGCCGATGCCGACCCCGATAACGACGGCTTGACCAATGCGTATGAGTATATCCACGGCTCCGACCCGCGTTACACCAACCAAGGCGGACCCACGGGCAGTATTGTCGGCACCGACCTGGTACTTACCTTCACCCGCACGGATATTGCGGAAACCCCTGACGTAAGCCTGTTGGTCCAGGTCAGCACCGACCTAAGCGATTGGACCTCCATTGCCGGCATCCCCATCGGCGCCAGCTCGAGTGCCGGCGTCCTTGTCACCGAAGGTGGAGCCGCGGATGACATAATCACCGTGACCATTCCCAAATTAACCGACCTGAAGAAATTCGCGCGCCTCATTGTCGTCGTGACACCATAAGACCGGTGCTCTGATTTGACAGTTGTATAATTCCCAGGGCCGCCGATCACAAATCGGCGGCCCTTTTGCGTTCTGCGGTAGCGCGCTCTCGCCGAGAGCGCATGCCAAGGAAGTGCTCAAATCGCAGCGTAACTGGAGAAATCCCCGCGTAGCTGGAGCCTCTGGCTCCAGACCGTGCCCGGGGCGTCCCGCTCCGCGCCGGAATGCCTCATCTCCGTGACGGAATTCCAACAGGCGGGACGGCTCGGCTGAGCTCGCCGAACGTGCCCTGTTGGCCAAGACAGACGGGACGGCTATCCTCCGCTACGCCCCCCCCCAAAAAAAAGAGAATTCAACTTCCCGAAAAATAATCTTGCGCTCCCCATAAAAAAACCGTTTTTCTTTCACTCAGATCGTCGGAATCCCTCCGTCCTCCGCTCTAACCACTCAATTCCAAGCACGAAATCCGAAACGAAGAAAACACCTCCGACATCCAGCCTCCCATCTTCAAATCAAAAATCATAAATCATAAATCTCTTCCTCTTCTTTTAGAATTTCATGCTTAAAATTTAGGATTTTCTCTGCCCCTCCCGCCTTCCGACGTCAAGTCTCTCCACTGCAACCCAACCACCAACCACAACCCCAACCATTGATTATTGATTATTGAATATTGAAAATTGATTATTGCTTGACCCTGCTTCCTGACCACGGACTCGTGGTCACAACCACAACCAACAACCAACCAACCATGAAAAGAACAAACATGAAAAAACAATCCACCGCGCGGCCCGGCCGATGGCTCGCCGCGACATCGTTATCACTCCTAACCCTGACCTTCAACGCCACCCCGGCGATGGGGGACGCAACGTGGAACGGCGGCGGAGACGGCGTCAACTGGAGCGACCCGGCCAACTGGAGCGGCACCCCCTCGCTTGGTGGTACACTGACGTTGCCCGCTGGTTCTACATCAACGGTGAACGTGGATACGACATCTTGGCCCCAGACGTTCAAGGTAGTTTGGGCTAACTCGACGGCCACCTTAAACGTGATCACTGGCGGCTTGCTGAAAAACGGTGGGGAAAACGAACCCAACGGCGGGACGTTGAAGCAGACGGGCGGTGAAGTGAACTTCACAAACCGGATTAAGGGCGTAGGTGGGCTGACAGAAATATCAGGCGGAAAGCACAACAACACTCGTTGGACGTACATTTCTTCTGGTACTTTGCATATCATTGGCTCGCTGCCTTCACCTGCTGTATCCATCGGCACTTTCCCTTCTTGGAGTCCAACTGCGCAATTGACGGCATGGTATACGCTGGACGGCGGCGGAGTCACCCAGTTGAACCTTGGCGGAGAAGGAGATTTCAATGGCCAAGCCCCTACAACGGGGTTCATAACCATAAAAGTGGATGGGATCGCGGCGTACCTCGCGGGCCCAGGAAAGAGCGTGGGCGACACCATCAACCTGGCTTACAGGTCTGGCGGCTTCAAATACCCAGCTTACTGGACTTCCGGCTTTGTCGCCGACAACCGGGGCTGGGTAAGCTTGAGCGGGGATTACATGAAGATGACTGTTCTTGACGTGCCGAGCGTCTGGCAGGGGGGCACGTTCGATTGGAACACTGCCCACTGGACGGTGGGCGGCACGCCCAACCAACTCCCCGGCACCAACTGCATCGTCGACGTCGCCGACAGCGTGGTGACAGTTGCTGACGACCCCAGCAGTGCGGTACTGGTAATCGGCCAGAACAACACCAGCACCGTGAACATCAATGCGACCAAGACGCTGACGGCGAGTACCGCCGTGACCGTGGGCACCAACGGCACGCTGAACGTCAACGGCAACCTGAGCGCCGCCGCCGCCTCTCTGAACTCGGCCGGCATCACCAACTTCGCTTCCACCTCCGGCGGGGCCATTGGCACGGTGAACGTCACCGCGGGCACGACGACGCTGGAAGGATCGGCAACCTTCGGCACGGTAAACCTCTCTGCCGGCGGCACGCTGCAAGTGAATAGCACGTTGACGATCCCCTCGCTCACTACGGCAGGAAGCCTCACTGTATCCAGTGGCAGCACGTTGAACGCCACCACGGTCCAGTTCAAATCTGGGAGTACGAGCACCGGTACGTTAAACGCATCGGGCGGGTACTCAGCGGGATCGGGGAATACCCTCGTCGGCAACGTGACCATTGGCGCCAACCTCGCTGGCACGGCCGCGTTCAATCTTCCCACCTGGGGCAGTGGGCTAGTGATTCTGACCGGCACGAACACCTATTCCGGGCAAACCGGCAACAATTGGCAGCAATACCTTCGGGCCAACGAGGGTGCCGGCCTGTCGCCGAATACCAACCTCAAAATACAATCGGAAAGTGCCTTCGAGACCGGCGTCAACTTGGTACGTCCCGGCGGCACGGGCGCGGGCCAGATGCAACTACCTGGGGGAGCCTATGGCGTGGGCTTCAGCGCCGTGGGCGGTCCCGTGAAGGTGTGCTTCGGCAGTCTGGCCACCCCCACACCTTTGACATGGAACACGGGGTACTTCCAGCCTGATGGAAACGCGTCGTTGACCGATGGAGCGCAGAGCGGTCTGTTCTTGAATGGGGGCTATGCGAACGTCGGAAAGAACAACGCCACTCACCCCATCGAGTTTGTGAACCCGATCAACCTGGGCACAATCGACGATGCCAATAGATGGGGGCGTTGCATCTCCGTTGTATCGGCCACGCAGCCGGCCACCATGAGCGGCGTGCTCAGTGGGGCCAGGGGTATTAAGAAACGCTTTGGGGGCACGTTGATCCTCACCGGCGACAACACCTACACCGGTACGACATTGGTCGACGACGGCAAGTTGTTCGTCAACGGCAACCAGTCCTTGGCCACCGGAAATGTGACCGTCAATGGCGGAAAGACCCTCGGCGGCACCGGCACGATTGGCGGGGACGTCACCATCGCCGCCACCGGCCGCCTGGCCTTCAACCTGA